>JANNTO010000148.1:0-2611 GCA_031403675.1 Gammaproteobacteria bacterium
AACACCACTTCTCCGGCCACCGCATGCGCGGCTCCAAAGCCGGTGCCGCACATGCTCGTGCCGTCTTCGAGTTCGAGACGCCACTGATTTACCGTCGACATTTGCAAAGGATGACAGACTGGCAGCCTTCGATGCGAGTTCTTAGTCACGTATACTCATTCGGTGGATAGTGCAGGCAAGGTTCACGACCGGGGCAGCATGAAAACCCCCTTGCAGCGTTCCGTCTGCGCACGAGAATGGGCTATCCGAATCACACTCATGTTCGCATCGCTGGTAGTTGCGCTACTTGCGGCTGAGGGTATTTCAAGGCTCGTATTTCCGATTTCCGATCGTCGCGAAAACCTGACTCTTGGAGGTGATCCGATCGATGGTTTCATGATTCCGGGAACTGTCTACCGCCAGGTATCCAATGAATACGATGCAGTCACGACCATTACGGACAAGGGCCATAGAGTACCGGTCGTGGACGGAAATCCTGACATCATATTCATCGGCGATTCTGTAACGTTTGGCAACGGCCTGAGTGATGATGAGACCTTCATCAGCATCTATTGCAAGGCTCGCAGACTCAGCTGCGCAAATCTTGGAGATGTGGGAGCCGGCACGCTGAAAGAAATCGAGCGACTCGAACAATATCTGAATCAGTGGAACTGGCGTCCCCGCGAGGTGCGATTGATCTTTGCCGGAATGAGCGGGAGTTTCTCCGCGGGCAGCGATTTTGTCGATAACTATGACCGTGAGATGTATGAGCGCAGGAAACTTGCGGGTGAGCCAGTCGCGGCGAGTCCGCCGGCCGGCGGCGTGGCAGAGCGAATCATTGGTACTCAGGTATTCCTGTTGCGGCATTCGAATCTGATTCGCATGGCAAAGTTCTATGCCGGTCCGACACTCAAGAGCATGATCGTCGCCGAACCAGGTGAGCAGCGCATGGCGATAGCACTGGAGGCAACTCGAGATGCACTTGAAAGACTCGACGATCTGAGTCGGCGGATGGGATTCGAGTACCGCATCTTCCTCGTCGTGCCGGTGCAGGATATCTTGAGGGGTACGCATGGCGAAACGCTGGCGACGCTGAACTCCGTGTCGCCAAGACTGGTGGTGTCGACGGCTCCACTCTTCGCCGATATACCGGCGGACTACTACTATGCTTTTGACGGTCACCCAAATCCGGTTGGGGCCCGGCGCATCGCGGAATTCATGCTGACCCTCGACAACGAATTGCCGTGAACATGCGCTGGCGTTGGCCGCGGACCCTGGTCCGCGCCGCGGGCTTGAGTCTGCTGCTGCTGGCAGGCACATTGACCTGGATCCTTTATCCACCGCCGGAGCGAAACATCGCGTTCCCCGCAGGCAAGCGCTTTGCGTTCACGATTGTGGACGACACCGACATGGCGACGCTCGAACGCAACCGCCCGGTGTATGAGGTATTGCATCGTTACGGACTGCGCACCACGAAGACGGTCTGGGTCTGGCCCGCGACCGAGACCAGCCACCCGTCGAATGCGGGCGATTCGCTGGCCGATTCCGACTACCGCGCGTTCATCGTGGAGTTGCAAGGCAAGGGATTCGAGATCGCGCTGCACGGCGTGCGCGGCGGCAGCAGCGAACGTGCCGACATCGTCGCTGGCCTTGCGGAGTTCAGGAGCGTGCTCGGGTCGTATCCGCGCCTGCACGTCAATCATTCGATGAACCGGGACAATCTGTACTGGGGCAGCGATCGCTGGTCGTTCGCGCCGTTTCGCTGGCTCTACTCGCTTGCCAAGGACGAGGACTTTTCCGGACAGGAGCCGGAATCGCCTCGTTTCTGGGGCGACCTGGCACAGCAAGAAATCAGGTACGTCAATCAATTCACATTCAACGACATCAACCTGCTGAACGTCACGTCCTCATTCCCCTACCACCTGCCGGACAAGCCGCTGGTGAACTTCTGGTTTCCAACGGCCAACGGCAACAACCTCGATCAGTTCGAATTGCTGTTGAGCCCGGCGAATCTCGACCGTCTCGAGCGGGAAGGCGGGATCTGCGTCGTCTATTCTCATCTGGGCGCAGGCAGCTTCAACTCGGGTGCGGGTGTTGCGCCGCGTTTCGAGGAGCGCATCCGCGACCTGGCGTCGCGCAACGGCTGGTTCGTGCCGGCCTCGGAACTCCTCGATTACCTGGCGGCCCAGCCCGGCTTCCATGCGGAGCCGTCCTGGCGCGAGCGGGTTCGCCTCGAGGTCCTGTTTCTCTGGGAAGTCGTGACCGGCGGATCCGGTTAAATCATCCCGATGCCCGCCTGCGCTACACTTCGCATCGCAAAGCAGGGGGAGACATGATGGCGGGCAAGCGGGCTCTGGTGGTTGACGACTCCAAGTCGGCGCGGGTCGTGCTGAGCCGCATGCTCGAGAAGTACGGCATCGAGGTGGATTCGGCCGATTCGGCCGAATCGGCGCTCGAATACCTCAAGGATCACCACCCGGATGTGATCTTCATGGATCACCTGATGCCCGGCATGGATGGCCTGCAGGCCGTGCGCAAGATCAAGGCGAGTCCCGACCTGATGACGATTCCGATCATGATGTACACGTCGCAGGAAGGAGAAATCTATGGCGGTCAGGCACGCGCTTCGGGC
>JANNTO010000149.1:0-2212 GCA_031403675.1 Gammaproteobacteria bacterium
CCCAGAGACCAACGCGGACTACGACGATGCAACGATCGGGCCGCTGCGCGCCTTCCCCTCGCCCATCGAGATCCGCCAGCCGCTCGGGCCTGGATTCAAGATCGAGGGTCAAATCGTCAGCTGGGATCAGTGGCGCTTCCATCTGCGCTCGGATGCGCGCGTCGGCACGATCATCTCGACGGTCACCTGGCGCGACGGCGACATAGTTCGTCCGGTGCTGTACGAGGGCAACCTGTCCGAGATCTTCGTGCCGTATATGGATCCGGCCCGCAACTGGTCTACGCGCACCTTCCTGGACGCCGGCGAATATTCCGCTGGAGGTCTCGCGAATACCATGACACCCGGGATCGACTGTCCCGACAACGCAGTCTTCTTCAACGGCATCGTCATCGAGGACAACGGCCAACCAAAAGACAAGCCGCGCGTCGCTTGCCTCTTCGAGCGTTACGCCGGCGACGTCAACTGGCGGCACGGCGAGGACGGCCGCCCGAAGCGCGAACTGGTATCGCGCTGGACCGCGCTACTTGGGAATTATGACTACGTGGTCGACTGGATTTTCGAGTCCGACGGGCAGATGCGGGTGGCCATCGGCGCGACCGGGATCGTCGAGGCCAAGATGGCGAAGGCGAAGAATGCCAATGAGGCGAGCCATGGCGGACCCCGCGAGGATGCCCACGGCCGCTTCGTCGACCAGCACGTCGTCGCCGTCAATCACGATCATTTTTTCAGTTTCCGGCTCGACCTCGACGTGGATGGCATGCGCAATTCCTTCATCCGCGACCTGCTCAAGGAGGAGCGCCTTGCCGCCGGGCATCCGCGCGGCAGCATCTGGGTCACGCAGCAGCAGCTCGCGAAGACCGAGCACGATGCGCTGCTCCACACCGACATGATGGAACCGGCGCTGTGGCGAGTGACGAGCGAGGGCCGCAAGAATGCCGTTGGCTATCCGACCAGCTACCAGCTGATGCCGGGCATGTCGATGGGACCGGTGACGCGCGACGATTACACGATGAAGCGCGCCGGCTTCACCAGCCACGCCTTGTGGGTGACACCTTATCGCGCCGACGAACGCTATGCGGCGGGCGACTATCCGACGCGCAGCCTTTCCGGCCAAGGCCTGCCCAAATGGACTGCGGCCAACCGGCCGATCGAGAATGCCGACCTCGTGCTCTGGTACACGATCGGGATGCACCATGTCCCGCGCGCCGAAGACTGGCCGGTGATGCCGGTGCTCTGGCACGACTTCCGGCTCCGGCCCTTCGACTTCTTCGATCGCAATCCGTCGCTGAACACGAGCCGCAAGCCCTGACCGACAGCCGCACTTCCTATTTCCGCGCCGAGGTCTAAGATAGTCGCCCCGCGAGAGCGGACAGAGCATCCGCCGCTTGGCGGGATTCGGCTTGATAATCAATAAATTAAGGGGTGTTTCATGCGTGTACCAACATGGGTCTTGATTGCCGCGGCTTGCGGCGCGCTCGCTGCGGGTTGTGCCAAACCGGCACCGGAAGCGCCGGCGGTCGACCTGGCTGCTGAAGAGCAGGCAGTGCGCGATCGCTCGGCGGAGTGGTTGAAGCTCGCTACCGCAAAGGACGCAGCGGCCATCGCCAACGGCATACTTGCGGCCAGTTCCGTCACCATGTACGACGGCGTGATCAACGAGGGTGCAGCGGCTGTTCAAGCCGCGGCAGAAGCGGGTTATGCAGCCCGGCCGAATGCGACGACCACGTGGATCACGGATGAAGTTCACGTCGCCGCTTCCGGCGACCTGGCCTATGAACTCGGCACGTCGACAGAGGATGCGGATGGCGATGGCGAAGCGGCGCCGATGAACGGCCGGTTCGTAACCGTCTGGACCAAGGCCGATGGCACCTGGCGCGCGGTGGTTGACGCCGGCACCACGCTCAAGCCGGCCGAGGCCGAGGCAGCAGCCGGCGGCTGATCGCTCGTCGCATTCCGACCTGAGTCCGTCGATCCGCCCAGGCTGCATCGCGGCCTGCGGCGGATCGACGTCATTGCGCTGACGGTCAATGTCATCGTCGGCGCGGGTGTCTTCGCGATGCCCGCCGGGCTGGCCGCTGCAGCAGGACATTTAAGCCTTGCGGTGCTGGTCGCGGCATTCATCGTAATGGCGCTGTTCGCCCTGTCCTTCGTCGAAGTCGCGAGCCGTTTCGACCGGACCGGCGGACCCCAGTTGTATGCCGAAGCCGCATTC
>JANNTO010000150.1:0-2525 GCA_031403675.1 Gammaproteobacteria bacterium
CTGAAGCAGCGGCTGGAGGCCGGAGCGCTCCCTGTGGACGAGGCGGTCGACATCGCGGCGCAGGTGGCCGAAGGACTCGCGAAGGCGCACGCACAAGGGGTGGTCCACCGGGACATCAAGCCCGGCAACCTGATGCTGACCGAGCACGGCGTCAAGGTGCTCGACTTCGGACTCGCCAAGTTCGCCGACGCGCGCCTGAAGCTGACGCTGGAAGGCTCGACCCTCGGCACGATCGCCTACATGTCGCCGGAGCAGGCGCGCGGCGAGGAGGCCGACGCGCGGAGCGACGTCTGGGCGGCGGGGGTCGTGCTGTACGAGATGCTGACGGGCGGCGTGCCGTTCAAGGGCGGCTATCCGGAAGCGATCTCTCATGCCATTAAGAACGATCCGCCACCGCCGATCCGCACCGCCGTGCCCGAGATGTCGGAAGGCCTGGAACAGATCGTCTTCCGCGCGCTGCACAAGGACCCCAACGTGCGCTTCCAGACCGCGCGCGACCTGGCGCGGGCGTTACGCATCCTGCAGGGACGCACGATCCCGCTCGATCTCCGAACGGAACCGCTTCCGCTGATCGACGCGACGCGCGCCGGCTACACGCGCCGGTGGACGCCCCGGAAGGCGATAGCCGCCGCCCTCGCCCTCGTCGCTGTGATGGTCGGCGCATCGTTGTGGGTGTTTTCACCAGGTGAGCGCGTCCCTGTCGCCGTCGCGCCCGTCGTGAACCAGACCGGCTACGCCGAGCTGGACCCCTATCGGCGGGCGCTTACACAGGAATTGACCGCTGCGTTGACGGAATCGCGCAGCATCCGCGTCCTTTCCTACGACCGGCTGCTCCAGATTGTGCGGCGCTTTCGCGCGGCAGGCCAGGACGTCTCCAGCCGCGAGGCCATGCAGGCGCTCGCGACCCACAGCGGTGCCCAGACGATCATCGTTCCGACGCTGCTGTACGAGAACGGAGCCTGGAAAGGCCGCGTCGAGATTCGGAACGCCGAAACCGCCGTCAACGAGGCGACGTACGAGACTCCGCCCGTGGTCTCGTCGTTGATGAAGGACGCCGCGTATGGACTGGTGCCTTCGCTGGCAACTTGGATCAACGCGCACTTTACCAACATCGGGCCGCGACGGGCGTCTCTGGCGGGCATGATCCGCACAACGCTGGGACGCGGACCTGCGCCTGCCCGGTCGCGCCTGCGCACGCTGGACGCCGCTGCGGCGTTTGAGCAGGGGCTCGACGCGTATGAACAGCAGGAGTATGCGGGGGCGCTCCGCGCCTTCACGGCCGCCTCAGGGCTCGACGAACGCAATCCGCTCCTGCCGGCCTGGCGAAGCCGCGTCGCGGGCCTCATGCGGCTCGACAACGACGGCGCGGACGCGGCCGCACAGGCCGCGCGCGTCGTCTCGGATCAGACTCCGCGGCGAGACCGGCTCTTTGTCGAGGCTGTGATCGCGGAAGCGCGACGCGATGTTCAGACGGCGGAAGCGCGCCACCGCGAGCTCGTCGCGACCTTTCCGGCGGAGCCAGCGTGGGTCATGGAGCTGGCGGCGTTTCACGATCGCCGTGCGGTGAGCCCGGACACAACGGCCCAGGCGATAACCACCTACATCGACGCGTTGAGGCTCGATAGCCGCCTCGCCCGCGCCGATCTGGAACTGTGTCGCCTCTACGGGCGGCGTCAGAACGAGCGGGTCCGCGCCGGCGACCACGGCCAGCGTTCGCTGGACGCGTCGCGGTCGATAGGAGACCGCATCGGTGAGGCGCACGCCCTGGTTTGCCTGACAGAAGTCCTGCGTGTCGGTGGCGACACGGATCGCCGTGAAGCGCGGCGCAACGCCGAAATGGCTCGGCAGATCTTCGCCGAGCTGCGATCGACGTACAATCTGCCGCGCGCCGAACTGAATGTCGCGCTGGGCGCGGCCGCACAAGGCAGCATCCCCGACGCAGCAGCGATGTTCGCCCGGGCGCTGGAGAGCGCCAGGCGGGGCGGAAATCGCCTCCTCGAACCGCTGCTCCTGATGAATCTCGGCGTCGCCCAGGTGCTTCTCGGGAACCGCGCCGACGCCCGGAATTACTACCGGGCAAGCTCCGAGTTGTACGAAGCGCTGGGCGACCAGCTGCGCGCCGCCCAGCAGCAAGCGAACAGCGCCGCTCTGCAGATTGAGTACGGCGACCGGCCGGAGGAGGCCCTGCGCGACATGCAGAACGCCCTCGCGGTCGTCCAGAAGGTGGGCGACAAGGATTTTGAGGCGTTCTGCCTGCAGGTGATCGCGGCCTATTACCGCCAGGTGGGCCGCCATGCGGACGCGGAGCAGGAACTGAATCGTGCCCTCGCTCTCCTGCGTGAACGCAACCTCGAAGGCAAAATCAGTTCGGTGACCATTGACCGGGCGCGTTCTCAGATTGAGACCGGGAACTACATGGCCGCAGTGAACCTGCTCGGCGAGGCCATTGGCGACGGCAGCAGTCCCGACGCGGCCGCGGCACACATTCACCGCGCTCGCGTTCGCGCCCGCCTGGGCGACCGGCC
>JANNTO010000151.1:0-2156 GCA_031403675.1 Gammaproteobacteria bacterium
CTGGCGCAACTCCTCGAGTCCGGTCGCGAGCAGCCGCTCGTTCGGATCGGTCAGCAGGCTCGGATCGACACGCGGGCTTGGTTGCTCGCCGGCCTTGCGCAGGATGTTGGCGATGCGCTTGTTGGCCGCGGTGAGGCTCGCGGCATCGGGCAGTTTCAGGAAGGCCTCGAGCGCCCGCAGGCGATCGTCAAAATCGAGCGGCGAGGCGGGGCGCGTGTCGAGTATCGCGTCGAACATTTCAGTCGTCAGGTCCGCCGCGCTCTCGAGGTACCAGGCGCGCAGGCGTTCCATCATGTAGTCGTAGATTTCGTCCGGCAGAGCGTCGGACAGGGTGGGGACTGACGCTTTTTCCGAAGAGGGGACAGTCCCTTTTTCCGAGGCGGAAAAAGTGACAGTCCCCTGCAGGCGCACAACATCCGCGCGCACCGAATCGAGCGCGACACGGATCAGTTCGCGCAGGTCAAGCGAGACGCGGGTCTCGATCAGGATCCTGAGCACGCCGAGCGCGGCACGGCGCAGGCCGTAAGGATCCTTGGCGCCGGTCGGTTTCTGGCCGATCGCGAAGATGCCGACCAGCGTGTCCAGCTTGTCGGCAACGGCGAGCGCGAGCCCGGCATCGGTGGCCGGCAAGGCGTCCCCGGCAAATCGCGGCAGGTATTGCTCGGCGAGGGCTTCCGCGACCAGGCCGGATTCGCCGTCATGCAGGGCGTAGTACCGGCCCATGACGCCCTGGAGCTCCGGGAACTCGCCGACCATGGCGGTCAGCAGGTCGCACTTGGCCAGTTCCGCGGCGCGCTGGGCGCTGTTCGGGTCCTTGCGGGCCGTCCTCGCGATCTGGCCCGCCAGCTCCGTGATCCGCGCGCTCTTATCGGCGAGTGAGCCGAGCTTTGCCTGGAAGGTGACGGTGGCAAGCGCCCTCCGGCGCGATTCGAGCGTCGTCTTGCGGTCCGCGGCGTAGAAAAAGGCCGCATCGGCCAGCCGCGGCCGCACGACCCGCTCGTTGCCGGCGCGCACTTGCGCCGGATCCCGGCTTTCAATATTGGCCACAGCGACAAAGAGCGGCAGGAGCGCCCCATCCGCCGAACGGACCGGGAAATACCGTTGGTGGTCCTGGAGAGTCGCCACCAGCACCTCCGGCGGCAGCTCGAGGAAGCGCGGTTCGTAGCGGCCAGCAATGGCGACCGGCCATTCGGTCAGAGCGGTGACCTCGTCCAGTACGGAGGGATTGACGAGCGCGACGCCCCCCTCCTGTTCAGCTGCTGCTGTAACGCCCTTTCGGATGCGTTCCCGGCGCGTCTCGAAGTCTGCCAGCACATGGCCGCGGCGCTCGAGCGAGGCGAGATAGACGCCGGGAGAGCGCAGCGCAATCGGCTTGGGCGAGTGAAAACGGTGGCCGCGCGTCATCCGCCCCGCCGGGATGCCGAACAATTCGCAGGGAACGACGTCGTCGCCGTGCAGCACGACGACCCAGTGCACCGGACGGACGAACTGGGCAGTTCCCGCGCCCCAGCGCATGCGCCGCGCGATCGGCAACGCATCTAGCGCCGACTGGATGATGCCCGGCAGCAGCGCCGAGGCCTGCGCACCGGCGCGGGTGACCTTGCAGAACAGGAACTGGCCCTTGGGCTCGGTGATGCGCGACAGGTCGGCAACCGCGACACCGCAGGATTCGGCAAAGGACGTCGCGGCGCGGGTGGGTTTGCCCGCGGCGTCAAAAGCGGCGCTGACCGGCGGGCCGCGCCGCTCGAGCCGCTGCTCGGGCTGCTGGTCGAGCAGGCGGCGTACGAGCACGGCAAGGCGGCGCGGTGTGGCATAGGCGAGGGCGGCGCCATGCGTCAGGCCGGCGGCGTCGAGCCTTGCCGCCACGCCGTCGCGGAAAGCCTCGGCGAGCGCCAGCAGGCTTTTCGGCGGCAGTTCCTCGGTGCCGATCTCGACCAGGAAGTCCGCGCGTTTCACTGGCGTTTACCGGAGCCGCTGTGGGGACTGTCCCCTTTGTCGCCCTGCGAAAAAGGTGGACTGTCCCCTCTGGAGCCGCCGACTTCAGAGGGGACAGTCCCCTTTTCCGAGGCGGAAAAGGGGACGGCCCCCTGCCGCAGTAGTGGGAAGCCAAGCAGCTCTCTGCTCACGTAATACGCCGCGGCCACGTCGCGCGCGAG
>JANNTO010000152.1:0-8019 GCA_031403675.1 Gammaproteobacteria bacterium
CACCGGCACCGAGCGCTGCAGTCATATAACCGAGCTGCGACAGTGTTGAATAGGCGATCACCCGCTTGATGTCGTTGTTGACGAGGCCCAGGAGTCCCATGAACAGCGCAGTCGTTGCACCGATGATGATGATGAAGTGCAGCGCGTCTGGCGACATCTGGAACAGCGGCGACATCCTGGCCACCATGAAGATGCCAGCCGTCACCATCGTCGCGGCGTGGATCAGCGCCGAGATCGGCGTCGGGCCTTCCATCGAGTCCGGCAGCCACACATGCAATGGAACCTGCGCCGACTTGCCCATCGCGCCCAGGAACAACGCGACGCAGATCACCGTGAGGACCTTGCTGGGCTCACCCGGCGTCAGGTACAGATTGCGGCCGACCGCGTTGGGTATGCGCGCGAACACCTCGGCATAGTCGAGGCTGCCCATGTACGCGACGATGATCGCAATGCCGACGATGAACCCGAAATCGCCGATGCGATTGACCACGAACGCCTTCAGGTTCGCGAAGATCGCGGTCGGGCGCTTGTACCAGAAGCCGATCAGCAGGTAGGAGACGAGACCGACCGCCTCCCAGCCGAAGAACAGCTGCAGGAAATTGTTCGACATCACCAGCATCAGCATCGCGAATGTAAACAGCGAAATGTAGGCAAAGAAACGCTGATAGCCCGGGTCTTCCCGCATGTAGCCGATCGTGTAGACATGCACCGCAAGCGACACGAAACTGACGACGGTCATCATCAGTGCGCTCAGGTTGTCGATCAGGAACCCGATCTCCATGCGCAGGCCGTCGCTGACACCCCAGGTGTAAACCGCCTGGTTGAAGACCGGTGCCCCGTCCAGCATGAGTTTCAGGATCCACGCCGACAGCGCGAACGACACCGTGACGCCGGCGATGCACAGCGTGTGTGCCAACGCGCGGCCGACCAGACGGCCGCCGAGACCGGAGATGATGGCCGCCGCGAGCGGCGCCAGCACGATTGCCAGACAGAGTTGCTCGAACGACACGCTCAACCCTTCATGGTGTCGAGTTCCTCGACATTGATGCTGCGGCGCTGGCGGAACAGCACCACCAGGATCGCGAGCCCGATCGCCGCCTCCGCCGCCGCGACGGTCAGGATGAAGAACACGAACACCTGGCCATCGAGATTGCCAAGGAAGCGCGAGAACGCGACGAAATTGAAGTTGACCGCAAGCAGCATCAGCTCGATGCACATCAAGAGCAGGATCACGTTCTTGCGGTTGATGAAGATCCCCGCGACCGCGATTGAGAACAACACGCCGGCCAGCACCAGGTAGTGGGTCAGCGTGATCATGGCTCGCGCTCCACTGGCATCTTTACCAGGCGCACACGGTCCGCGGCGCGCGCTGCCACCTGGCTTGCGACGTCCTGCACCTTCATACCCGGGCGGCGGCGCATCGTCAGCGTAATTGCTGCCACGATCGCAATCAGCAGGATCACGGCTGCCAGCTGGAACGGATAGACGTACTGCGTGTACAGCACCGCACCGATCTCGGCAGTATTGCTGTGACCCTCCGGCAATGGCGCCGTGGCGCCCGGCAGGTCGATGCCGAGACGCCGCACCCACAGCACGTACCAGAGTTCGACGATCATGATCAGCGCGATCAATATCCCGAGCGGGGCATTGCGTCCAAAGCCCTCGCGCAATTGCTCGATGTTGATGTCGAGCATCATCACCACGAACAGGAACAGGACCATGACCGCGCCGACGTAGACCAACACCAGCACAATGGCCAGGAACTCGGCCTCGATCAGCAGCCACAACACCGCAGCATTGAAGAAACACAGCACCAGGAACAGCACCGAATGCACCGGATTGCGTGCCAGGATCACCCCGAGCGCGCTGCCGGTCAGCACCGCAGCAAACGTCCAGAACAGGATTTCGACCAGCATGATGTTTACCGGTACCGAGAATCGGCGGCCTTGTCGGCTGCGATTATTGCTTCGTAGCGCTCGCCGACCGCAAGCAGCTGGTCCTTGGTCATGATGTTTTCGCCGCGGTTTTCCATGTGATATTCGTGGATGCGAGTCTCGACGATCGCATCGACCGGACAGGCCTCCTCGCAGAAGCCGCAATAGATGCACTTGAACAGGTCGATGTCATAGCGCGTCGTGCGCCGGGTCCCGTCTGGCCCGACGTCCGAATCAATCGTGATTGCAAGCGCCGGGCAGACTGCCTCGCAGAGTTTGCAGGCGATGCAGCGCTCCTGCCCGTTCGGGTAGCGTCGCAATGCATGCAGCCCCCTGAAGCGCGGTGACTGCGGGGTTTTTTCGTCCGGATAGTACAGTGTGATCTTGCGCCGGAAGAGATTGCGCGCGGTGACCGACAACCCGATCAGAAGTTCGGACAGGAACAACGTCTTGAATGCGGATTTGAATCGCGTCATGGCCGCCTCATGCCGCCCACGGTCCGATGCGCAGCCACACGAGCACTGCCTCGACCGCAATCCAGACCAACGTGATCGGTATCAGCACTTTCCAGCCGAGCCGCATGATCTGGTCGTAGCGGTAGCGCGGAAAGGTCGCGCGCACCCACAGGAAAACGAACAGGAACGCACAGGTCTTGAAGAACAACCAGAAGAAACCAGACTGTGCAATCCAAGAGTCGTCGGGCAGGTAGCCCTGGAACGGCGACAGCCAGCCGCCGAAGAAGAATACCGACGTCAGTGCCGAAATCAGGATCATGTTCGCGTATTCGGGCAGCGCAAACAGCACGGCAAATGCAGCGCCGGAATACTCCACATGGAATCCGGCGACGATTTCCGACTCTCCCTCCGCGACGTCGAACGGCGCGCGATTGGTCTCCGCAAGGCCGGAGATGAAATAGACCACGAACAGCGGGAACAGCCAGAACCAGTTCCAGCTGCCGAGTCCACCTTGCTGCTGCCGCACGATCTCGCCGAGATTGAGGCTGCCGGCGACCATCAGCACGCCGACCAGCGCGAATCCCATCGCGATCTCGTAGGCGACCATTTGCGCAGCCGAGCGCATTGCGCCGAGAAACGCATACTTCGAATTGCTGGCCCAGCCCGCGAGGATCACCCCATACACGCCCATGGAGGTCAGCGCGAGCACATAAAGCAACCCGGCGTCCACGTCCGCCAGCACGAACTCCGGCGCGAACGGCATGACCGCCCAGGTAGCGAGCGCCGGCACCAGCACGATCAGCGGCGCAATCAGGAACAGGAACCGCGACGCGGCGCCCGGGACGATGATTTCCTTCAGCAGCAGCTTGACCACGTCGGCGAACGGCTGGGCAATGCCACGGAAGGCGCGCAGACCGAAGAAGGTGACGCGATTCGGCCCCAGGCGCAGCTGCATGTAGCCAATCACTTTGCGCTCTGCGAGCGTCAGCAGCGCAACCGAAATAATGACCGCCATCATGACGAGGACGATCTGGAAGGTAACGACGATCGTCGTCTGCAGCTCGGGCGCAAGTCCCAGCCAGAGTTCGCTTTCGGTGATGAATGCAAACATCGTTCTCAGCCCGTCCGCAGCATCGCGTCCTGACCAGCTTGGGTCATCTGCAGTGCCATCGCACGACGCACGATGGCGTCCACGCGATAGATCGGTAATTCCGTCGTCGTGCCGCCCGCTGCCGCGCGAAACTCGTGCACGCCCGCAAAGCGGCCGTCATAGGCGATCTGGCCGGCGACCTGCTGCAACTCCGCCAGCACCTCAGCCGAACTGTCGTAATTGAATCCAGCGAGTCCCAGCTGGTTGCCGAGCACGCGCAGGATCTTCCAGCCGGGTCGCGCCTCACCGACCGGCTGCGCACAGCCGTTGAAAGACTGCCAGCGGCCTTCGAAATTGACATAACTGCCCGAGGTCTCAGCAAACGTCCCCATCGGCAGCAGGATCGTGGCAATTAACATCGACGCCGGATCCGCGAATGGCGTGATCGCGATCACGCGCTGGCAGGCGGCCAGCGCCTGGCTGGCACCCGACACGCCGATATCGTGATCGGCCTCGATGCCGCCGAACAGCACGCAGGCTGCGAGCGGCGCTGCAAGCATGCCCTGCACATCGAGCCCCGGTTCCGGATCCGGTTTTGCGCCCGGCAGGCGATGCGGCAACGCGCCCGCAAGCGCTGCGCCTGCAGCATTGCCACCGTCCGGCAAGAAACCGAGCTTTGCGCCGGTCTGCTTCGCGAGCGCCGCAGCCGCGGCACGAAGCTCCGCAAATCGCGAATGCCGCATCGCGATGCCGCCGAGCACGATGGCGGATGGTCCCGACGACAGCGCTTCGACCACGGCGCGTTTGGCATCGGAATGTTTGCCACCCGCAGCCAGTGTTGCGAGTTCCGTAACCAGTTCGCCGGCGCTCGCGACGATCTGGTGGTGCACCGGGAAATGGCATTCCTGTGCACGGGTCGAAATCAGGCTGACCTTGCAGCCGGCCAGCGCGGCCTTCCTGGCGCGATGGGCAAGGATTGGAGCCTCGGCACGCACCTGACAGCCAACCAGCAGCAGGCCGGACAGCGACTCGATATCGCGCAATGCGAGCCCGAGGCCCGGATACGGCGGATCCTGCTGCTGATCGGAGAAGTCGAGCTGCCGCAACCGGGTGTCCACATTGTGCGATCCGAGGCCGCGCGCGAGTCGTCCGAGCAGGTACGCTTCCTCGGTGGTCGATCCGGGCGAACCGAGAAAACCGATGCGACCCGCCCCACCCTGCTTCGAGGCAGCGCGCAACAGCTCGGCAGTTCCGGCGAGCGCGGTTTCCCAGCCGACCGAACGCCAGCGGCCATCCTCACGCATCATCGGCTCGCGCAGCCGGTCCGGCGCGTAGATACCGTCGCAGGAAAACCGATCGCGATCGGCGATCCAGGTCTCGTTGATTTCTTCATTGGTCCGCGGCACGACACGCATCAGCCGGCCGCGCAGCACATGGCCCCAGAGATTGGTACCGACCGGGTCGTGGGGCGAAACCAGCGCGTGCTCGGTCATTTCCCAGGAGCGGGCGCGGTGGCGGAATGGTTTGGAATTGAGCGCGCCGACCGGACACAGGTCGATGACGTTGCCGGACAACTCGTGATCCACGCTCTTCTCGATCCAGGTGCCAATCTCCATGGTCTCGCCGCGGCCGGTTGCACCGAGTTCCTGCAGACCGGCGATCTCGGCCGTGAACCGGACGCAGCGCGTGCAATGAATGCAACGCGTCATGTCGGTCGAAATCAGCGGACCGAGGTTCTTGTCCTTCACGACGCGCTTGCGTTCGTCGAATCGCGAGGCGGCAGCGCCGAAGCCGAGTGCGAGGTCCTGCAGTTCGCATTCGCCGCCCTGGTCGCAGATCGGGCAGTCGAGCGGATGATTGATCAGCAGGAATTCCATGGTCGCTTTCTGCGCAGCCACGGCCCGTGCCGAGCGCGTGAAGATCTTCATGCCTTCGGCGACCGGCGTCGCACAGGCCGGCATCGGCTTCGGTGCCTTCTCGACTTCGACCAGGCACATGCGGCAGTTGGCAGCAATCGACAGCTTCTCGTGATAACAGAAGCGCGGCACATAGACGCCCGCCGCATCAGTCAGCTGAATGATCATCTGGCCTTTCTTCGCCTTCAGCGGCCGGCCATCGACCTCAACATTGATCAGGTCCTCGCTCATGCGACCGCCTGCGCCGGCGCGTTCGCGATGCTTTGCCCGCCGTGCTCGATCATGTATTCAAACTCGTGCCGGAAGTGCCGCAGGAAACTCTGCACCGGCCAGGCCGCCGCATCGCCGAGGGCGCAGATTGTGTGACCCTCGATCTGGTTCGCAACCTGCACCAGCAGGTCGAGATCCGGAATGCGCCCCTGACCGGCCAGGATCCGGCGCAACATGCGCGTGAGCCAGCCAGTGCCCTCGCGACAGGGGGTGCACTGGCCACAGGACTCGGCCATGTAGAAGCGCGAGATCCGCTCGAGCACTCGCACCATGCAGGTCGTCTCGTCCATCACGATGACGGCCGCGGAACCGACCGCGCTGCCGGCATTGCGCAGCGAGTCGAAATCCATGTTGCAATCCATGATCAGTGCCGCCGGCAGCACCGGAACCGAGGAACCGCCCGGAATGACTGCTTTCAGCTTGCGCCCGCCGCGAATGCCGCCACAGATATCCAACAGCTCCCGGAACGGGATGCCCATCGACAACTCGTAATTGCCCGGGCGATTGACGTGGCCGGAGACGGAGAAGATCGCCGTGCCACCCGAGTTCGGCACCCCGAGCTCGGCAAACCATTTCGCGCCTTTGCGCAGGATCGACGGCACGGCGGCAAAGCTCTGGGTGTTGTTGACCGTCGTAGGCCGGCCATACAGCCCGAAGTTCGCCGGGAACGGCGGCTTGAAACGCGGCTTGCCGGGCTTGCCTTCGAGCGACTCGAGCAACGCCGTTTCCTCGCCGCAAATGTAGGCGCCGGCACCCGCAACCGCATGCAGATCGAAGTCGATGCCAGTGCCCCGAATGTCGCGGCCGAGCAGGCCCGCCGCATAAGCCTCCTGCAAAGCCGCTTCAAAACGCGGATAGGGCTCGGCCAGGAATTCGCCGCGGATGTAGTTGTAGCCGACCGTCGCACCCATGGCGTAACCGCCGATCGCCATGCCTTCGATCACCGAATGCGGGTTGTAGCGCAGGATGTCGCGGTCATGGCAGGTGCCGGGCTCGCTCTCATCCGAATTGCAGACCACGTACTTCTGGCCCGGCGCACTGCGCGGCATGAAACTCCACTTCACTCCAGTCGGGAAACCGGCTCCGCCACGGCCCCTCAGCCCCGACGCCTTCACCTCCTCAATGATCGCTTCGCGCGGGATCTTCTCGCGCAGGATTTTTTCCCACGCTTCGTAGCCGCCAAGCCGGCGATACACGGGCATCGTCCAGCTCTCTGCATGCTGCAGCGGTTCGAACACGACCTGATTCATCGCTCGCATCGGTTCACTTGACCCCGTCGAGGACCTTGAGCGCCGATTCCGGCGTCAGATTCTCGTAATAGACGTGGTCGACCATCATCATCGGCGCGTTGTTGCACGCGGCCAGGCACTCTTCCTCGCGCTTGAGATAAATCCGGCCGTCCGGAGTGCTCTCCCCAGTCTTGATGCCGAGATGCTTTTCCACGGCCTCGACGATGCGCTCGGCGCCACACAGCATGCAGCTGATGTTGGTGCAGACGGAAACGTGCACCCGTCCGGCCGGCTTGGTTTCGAACATCGAGTAGAAGCTCGCAATCTCGTATACCTGGATCGGAGGCATGCCGAGGTATACGGCCACCGCATCCATCAGTTCTGTGGTCAGATAGCCTTGGTTCTGGTGCTGGGCCGCGCGCAGTGCCACAAGCACCGCCGAGCGCCGGCGATCGGGCGGGAACTTGGCGAGCCACAGGTCAATTTCGTGGCGCGTGTGCTCGCTGAGCGCACCGGTGCTGGCCTCGTGAACGCTCACCGGTCGATCTCCCCGAACACGATGTCCATCGTGCCGATCATGGCAACCACATCCGCCAGCATGTGGCCGCGCACCAGTTCATCCATCGCCGCGAGATGCGCAAATCCGGGCGCGCGGCATTTCAGGCGATACGGCTTGTTGGCGCCGTCCGAGACCAGCCACACGCCGAACTCGCCTTTTGGTGCCTCGACCGCCGCGTAAGTCTCGCCTTCCGGCACGCAATAGCCTTCGGTGAACAGCTTGAAATGATGGATCAGCGATTCCATGTCGTCTTTCATCTCGCTACGGCGCGGCGGGGTCACTTTGTGATTGTCCAGCATCACCGGACCCGGATTGGCCCGCAGCCAGGCGATGCACTGGCGGATGATGCGGTTGGACTGGCGCATCTCTTCGACGCGGCACAGGTAACGGTCGTAGCAATCGCCATTGATGCCGACCGGCACGTCGAACTCGACCCGGTCGTAGGCGGCGTACGGCTGTTTCCTGCGCAAATCCCACTCGACGCCCGAGCCACGCAGCATCGGGCCGCTGAATCCCAGCTGCAGCGCGCGTTCGCGGGTCACGACGCCGATATTGACCGTGCGCTG
>JANNTO010000153.1:0-2926 GCA_031403675.1 Gammaproteobacteria bacterium
GGCAGATCGAGGGGCATTGCAAAGGGAAAGCTACTCTGAAAATTGGGGCTTGACCAGAGTCAGCGGCTAGGGACAGGGAACCCCTTGATCGGGCCCTTGCCGTCGATCGGGTTGCCGAGCGCGTCCACCACGCGACCCAGCATCTCGGGACCAACCGGCACTTCGAGGATGCGGCCGGTGGTCTTGACCGTCGCGCCCTCGCCGATGTGGCGGTATTCGCCGAGCACCACACAGCCGACGGAATCCTGTTCCAGGTTCAGTGCGAGCCCGAACGTGTTGTCCGGGAACTCCACCATTTCGCCGTAGGCGACATCCGCGAGGCCGTGCACGCGGCAGATGCCGTCGGTCACGGAGACCACGGTGCCGACATTGCGCGCCTCGGTCGCCGCGTCGAAGTTCTTGATCCGGGCCTGGATCAGGTCGCTGATTTCAGAAGCCTTGATGGACATGTCTTCTTTCCTTGCCTAATTCGTCAACGCCGAGGCGAGCCGCGCCAGGCGGCCTTTCAGCGATCCGTCGATGACCAGGTCGCCGGCGCGCACGATTGCACCGCCGATCAGGGTTGCATCGATTCGGGTGTGCATGCGGACTTCGCGGCCGAGCCGGCGCTGCAGCGCTTCGGTCAGCCATTTCTGTTGCGGGGCTGCGATCTCGCGCGCCGCGACGATCTCAACGTCGATCACGTTCTCGATTTCGGCGCGCAGCATTTCGAACTGCGCCGCGATCTCGGGCAGCAAGCTCAGGCGGCGATTCTCGGCGAGGGCGTGCAGGAAGTTGTGTCCTGCGGTGTCCGCCGCATTGCCAGAAACGGAGGTCAGCAGCTCCACGAGCTGCAATCCCGAAATATGCGGATTGCCGATCAGGCGCGAGACCCGCGGGTCCGCAGCAGCCACAGCGGCTGCGCCCAGGAGTTTCGACCACGCCGCGAGTTGCTTGCCCTCACGCGCATGCGCGAAAGCGGCTCTCGCATAGGGCCTCGCGATGGTGGCGCGATCAGCCACGGCTCGGTGCCTGCTTGTCGAGTTCGGCCGCGAGTTCATCCAGAAGCGCCGCGTGCGCCTTGGCGTCCACTTCGCGACCCAGCAGCCTGGCGGCGCCGGCCACCGCAAGTGCGGAAACCTCGCGCCGCAAGCCGTCCCGGGCCCGGCTCTGCTCGTTCGAGATCTCGCCTTTCGCGGCATTGATCAGCCGCTCGCCTTCCGTGACTGCAGTGTGCTTGGCCTCATTGACCAGCTCGCCCGAACGCTTGTGCGCGATCTCGACCACCTGCACGGCCTTCTGCCGCGCTTCCTGCATGATCGCATCCGAGCCATGGCGGGCATCGGCCAGCTCGCGCTGGCCTTTCTCGCCCGCAGCGATGCCGTCCGCGATGATCTTGCGGCGCTCATCGATCTTGCCGATCAGCATGGGCCAGAGCTTCATCGCGATCGCGACGAAAACGATCATCGAGATCGTCTGCCCGAGCAGTGTCAGGTTGAAATTCATCGCAGTCTCTCCCCGACGATCAGCCGGCCAGTGCGTCTTTCAACTGTCCGACGAACGGGTTGGCAAACGCAAAGAACAGCGCCACACCCACGCCGATCATCGCGACCGCGTCGAGCAACGCAACGACGATGAACATCTTCACCTGCAACATCGGAGCCAGCTCCGGCTGCCGCGCGGCGCCTTCGAGGAACCGCCCGCCCAACAGGCCCATGCCGATGCCGACGCCGAGTGCGCCGAGCCCGATCAGGATCGCCACAGCGATCGCGGTCATACCAATTACAGTTTCCATCTCAGTCTCCTGGTCGAAAAACGATCAATGAGTCTCGTGTGCCTGGCTCAGGTACACGATCGTCAACATCATGAAAATAAACGCCTGCAACACGATGATCAGCACGTGGAAAACGGCCCACGCGAGATGCAGCGGTAGCTGATAGATGCCGATCAAGGCGATCAGCATGAAAATGAGTTCGCCGGCGTAGAGGTTGCCGAACAGTCGCAAGGACAGCGAAAGCGGCTTGGCGAGCAGCGACACGCCTTCCAGCACCAGGTTGAACGGGATCGCCGTCCAGTGGTTGAAAGGCGTCAGCGCCAGTTCCTTGCTGAATCCGCCGATACCCTTGATCTTGATGCTGTAGAAGAGCGTCAGGAGGAAAACCGAAATGCCCATCGCGAATGTGACATTGACGTCCGCGGTCGGCACCACCCGCAGATAGGGGATGCCCACCTGCTTTGCTGCAAAGGGGAGCCAGTCCACCGGGATCAGGTCCATCAGGTTCATCAGGAAGATCCAGCAGAAGAGCGTGAGCGCCAATGGCGCGATCACCGTGCTCTTGCCGTGGAAAGTTTCGCGGACGCTCTGGTCCACGAACTCGGTGACGATTTCGATGACGGTCTGGAAGCGGCCCGGCACGCCGGCCGTCGCGTGCCGGGCCATGCGGCCGAAAATGGTCAGAAAGATGAGGCCCAGCAGGACCGCAAAGAACATCGAATCGACGTTGAGCGCGAAAAAATTACCGTTGCAATGGTTCCAGACCCACTCGCCTTCCGCCTTGCAGACGGTCAGGTTCTGGAGATGGTGGCCAATGTATTCGCTGGCTGTATGACCGGCTTCCGCCATGATCTCCTAACGTCCCTTGTCGAACAGCAGTGCCACCGGCAGGGCCAGAAGCGTCGCGATATACCCGGCAAACACGAACTCCGGATGCAGCGGCCTCAAGGTCGCAAACACTGCGGCGAACATCACCGCCGCAATCACGAGCTTGCCCACCTCGCCGATCCAACCGGCCGCCAGCAGGCTCTTCGCGCTGCTGCCGGCCCGCGGCGACATCAGTCTCGCCGCCAGAAATGCGTTCGGCACGACGCCGATCAACCCACCCAACAGGGTGGGGACGGCCCGGTCGGAACCAAGCCAGATCCAGACGATCGCCGCGAGCGCGAGGCC
>JANNTO010000154.1:0-1796 GCA_031403675.1 Gammaproteobacteria bacterium
AGCATGATGAAGAGCAGTGCCGCCAGCAGCACACGGCGATCGAGCTCTTCGATCAGCTCCTGTGTTTCCTGTTGTCGCGACGCGAGCGGCACTGTCAGCACCGCTTCGCGGCCCTGCAGGTGAACCGGCGCGGCGGCGATCAAGTATTCCAGGCCGCCGACCGTCTCGCGCCCGACGTAGGCGGGGCGGCCGTCGAGCAGGATCGCGCGGAAGGCGTCGCCCGGAGTCCGACTCGGCAGCAGACCCGAGGCGAACAGGTTGCGCTCGCTCGACGCCAGCAGGTTGGCGCCGTCGAAAATATTGACGTCCTGCGCAATCACGCGGCTCAACCAGACCACGAGGTTGTCGTCGACCAGCGGGAGCGCCGCCTGGCCTCGTTCGCTGCCGAAGTCTTCGACGACGCGGCTGGCGACGCTGGCGATGCGGGTGGCTTCACTTTCGATGTCGTCGAACATCAATGATGCGATGTAGGCGCGCGAGACCAGCGCGAGGGCGAGCACCGGGATGATGGCGGCCGCCACAAACGCGAGAAATAATTTGCGATAGAAACTGGCGCGCACCTCATCGAGCAGGGCGCGGCCGGAGGCCGGCGCTTGCGCCACCGCCAGGTTGAACAACATGCCGCCGGCGATCGTCACGACAAACGCGATGAACACCAGCGTCACGAGCTCGGCAATCGCCACGAGGTGCCCGAACGGCGTTTGCCGGGCCATGCCGAGGACGTAGAGGGCCGCGCGATCGTTCATCACGTAGACGTCGAGGCGGCCGGACTCGCGATCGAACGTCGACCAGAACGGCGCGCGCGAGGCGAACGCACCGCGAAACACCGGCTCGGTCAGCGCCGGCGCGTCCGGCCCGGAGTTGTAGAGCACGCGCCGGCTCCATCCGTAGACGTAGAGGTCGACGTCGGCGCGCAGGCGCGGTTCGGGACGGGCCTGGCCCGACCGGATCAGCGCCACGTAGGGGTTCTGCGCCGAGATGAACGACAGGTTCGGGTAGTCCAGCATGGCGTGGACCACGACCGACCCCGCCCGCCGGGGACCGTCAGGACCGTCGACGCAGATCGCGCGGCCGGCATGCAGGAGCCGTCGGTCCTCGGCATAGAATCGCGACACCTCCTCGAGCATCTCCCAGTCGCATGACGATTCGCTCCACGACTGCGGCGTTTCCTGCTCGGGCAGCTTCATCGCGAACCGGCTGACCATCGCCCCCGAGGCATTATGGAGCTCGACGCTGGACGTCATTCGCTGGGTCGCCAGGCTCGTGAGCGACCACACCAGGAAGGCCTCGTCGGTCGGCGGCGGACCCGACACCGGCGGATCGCTGGCGCGGACCAGGGCATCGAGGGCTTCGATCCGATCGATCTCCGCGAGCGCCTGTTGGAGCTTGAGCCGCACGTCCTGCCGCTGATTCACGACTTCCGGCGCGTACCGTGACTCGACCAATTGCCGTTTGGCTCGAGAGGTGGCGTCCACGAGCGAGGGATACAGCACCACCGAGGGCAGCGCCAAGGCCAGGAATGAGGCGAGCAGGCGCGTGGCCTGCGAACTGTGCCGCAGCGTGGCGCGGTAGTGCTGCACGACCAGCGCGGCCACCACAGTGAAGGCGATCGCGCCCAGCGTCGGGAACAGTGGCGCGACCCGCTGCGCCACCCCCGGCCACCAGAGCAGCAGGGCGGGCGCCATCCACATGAGGACGCCGCGGATACGCCACGTGCGGCCCGCCTGGGGAAAGGCCCAGGGGGAGCGCGCCATCAGCAGCAGCAGGACCGCAAGGCCGATCACCGCCGCGTTGAG
>JANNTO010000155.1:0-1943 GCA_031403675.1 Gammaproteobacteria bacterium
ACCGGATGGCGGCCGGCCTCGATTTCTATTGTTTCGTCGTCAGTGAACTCCGGCTCCGAGTAATTGAGGGTCGCCGCCCGTTCCGCGAGTGCGGCCAGCGCGTCCAGTTCTGCCAGCGCAGTCGCCAGTCGTTGCAGCCGCGGCAGGTGCGGCGACAGGTCGTCGAGCAGCTTTTCGTACAGATGCTTTTCCCGCGCCAGGGCACGGTCCTTTGCCGACAGCGCCTTGTCTTCGAAGGTCTTCAGTTCCGGCGTGATGTAACGCTCCGCATTCTTCAGCGTCTGCCTGCGGCGGTAGTCGTCCGGCACTTTGTCAGCATTGGCATTCGTGACCTCGATGTAGAAGCCGTGCACCCGGTTGTACTCGACCTTGAGATTCGCGATGCCTGTGCGCTCGCGCTCGCGTGCCTCCAGCGCAATCAGGAACTCGCCGCAGTTGCTCTGAATCGCACGCAGTTCGTCGAGCTCGGCGTCGAATCCGTCGTTGATCACTCCGCCTTCACGCAGAACCGATGCCGGCTCAGGCAGGATGGCGCGGACCAGCAGGTCCGCAAGTTCGGGCAGCGGCGCGAGGTCGGCCGTGAGTGACGCGAGCCTTGGGCTTGCGAGCGGCGCGAGAAGGCCGCGCAGATCCGGAAGCAGCTTCAGTGTTTCACGCAATCCCGAGAGGTCGCGCGGCCGCGCGTTGCGGAGCGCGACGCGGGCGGTTATGCGCTCCACGTCCACCACGGGACGTAATGCCTCGCGCACTTTCTGAAAAGGAATGTCGGCGCCTTGGCCGCGTAACGTTCCCACCGCGTCCAGGCGCGCCTTGACGATCTGGCGGTCGCGCAGCGGGTGATGCAGCGCGTGCCGCAACCAGCGCGACCCCATTCCGGTGGCGCAGATGTCCAGCAGTGACAGCAGCGTGGGGGCGGGTTCGCCGCGCAGGGTTTCGGAGAGCTCGAGATTGCGGCGGGTGGCCGCGTCCATGCGGACGTACTCCGAATCGCGCTCGACCGACAGTGCGCGCACATGCGCGATCGAGGTTCCCTGGGTGGCGCGCGCGAATTCGAACAAAGCGCCGGCGGCGCCCAAGGCAGGGCCGAGATCGTCTGCGCCAAAGCCCGAAAGATCGCGGGTCTCGAAATGCCGGGTCAGCGTGCGTACCGCAGCGTCGCGGTCGAACTGCCATGCCGCCAGACGCTTGACCGCGATGCTTGTGCCCTGGAGCGCTGCAACAGCGAAGTCGTCGGGAGCAAGGATTTCCGCAGGCTGCAGCCGCTGCAGTTCCGAGGAGAGATTGTCGTGCGCCGTCTCCTCGACCGTGAAACGGCCGCTTGCGAGAGACAGCCAGGCCAGACCCAGCAGATTTCCCTGCGGATTGAGCGCGAGCAACAGATTATCCCGCTTCTCGTCCAGTAACGCGGCGTCAGTGAGTGTTCCCGGCGTGACGATCCGGGTCACCTGCCGTTCGACCGGACCCTTGGACGTGCCGGGGTCGCCGATCTGCTCGCAAATCGCCACCGATTCGCCGAGCCGGATCAGCTTGGCGAGGTATTGCTCGACGGCATGGAAGGGCACGCCGGCCATCTTGATCGGCTCGCCGGCAGATGCGCCGCGCTGAGTCAGCGTGATGTCCATCAGCTTCGCGGCGCGGACGGCGTCTTCGAAGAACAGCTCATAGAAATCGCCCATGCGGTAGAACAGCAGTTTGTCCGGATGTTCCGCCTTGATGCGCAGGTACTGCTGCATCATCGGCGTGTGTCGGGAAATCGGGGTTTCGCCGAGGTCCTTACCGACGCCGCCGTTTTGCGCTATAAGATCTTGTCGTTTCAAGGATATTTAACCTTCGCCGATGTGTTTTCTGTTCAAGTCCGGACGAGTATTTGCAAGTCCTTGTCCAGTTATCCGGTGTAGGTTTAGTGTAGGTATTGTGTAGGTCGACCTCCGAGGAGGCTATAT
>JANNTO010000156.1:0-17718 GCA_031403675.1 Gammaproteobacteria bacterium
AGCCTTTTCAGAGAGTTACGAGACAGCCGAAGACGCCAAAAGACCCTCTGGCGTCCCTCTCAAGGCTGGTACGAGGGTTCGAATCCCTCTGGGAGCGCCATTCAACATGATTCGCATCGCCATGTGGTCCGGCCCGCGCAACATCTCGACCGCAATGATGCGCGCCTGGAGCAGCCGCCCGGACACGGCGGTCACCGACGAGCCGCTCTATTCCCACTACCTGAAAGTCACCGGCATCGCGCACCCGGGCCGGGACGCCGTGCTCGCCGCGCACGAATCCGACTGGCGCAAGGTCGCGGATGAGCTGACCGGCCCGGTACCTCAAGGCCGCGCCATCTGGTACCAGAAGCATATGGCGCATCACCTGCTGCCGATGATCGACCGCGACTGGCTCGATCAACTGACGCACGCGTTCCTGATCCGCGAGCCGGACGAAATGCTCGCCTCGCTCGTCAAGACGTATCCCGATGCCGGCCTCGCCGATACGGGCTTGCCGCAGCAGTGCGAAATCTTCGATCGCGTGGCGGATCGGCTCGGGCGCGCGCCGCCCGTGGTGCTCGCGAGCGACGTGCTGAAGAACCCGCGCGCGCTGCTGACGAAGCTGTGCGCTGGCGTCGGCATCGACTTCCTGCCGCAGATGCTCGCCTGGGAGCCAGGACGGCGTGCGACGGATGGTATCTGGGCGCCGCACTGGTATGCCGCCGTCGAGGCCTCCACCGGATTCGAGCCCCACCGGCTGAAGACCGGCGCACTGCCGACAGCATTGTGTCCGCTGCTGGACGAATGCCGGCCTTGGTATGAGAAGCTGTACGCCCTGCGAATCAGGGCCTGAAGGACCACCATGCTGCAGCAGTTCGATGAACGCAATCGCGACCTGATCGTCAACATCAACGGCAAACTGGTGCATCGCGACCAGGCCGGCGTCAGCCCGTTCGACAGCGCCGTGCAGGGCGGCGACGCGGTCTGGGAAGGCTTGCGCCTGTACCACGGACGGATCTTCGCGCTCGATGAACATCTCGCGCGGCTGCGCTCCTCGGCACTCGCACTCGCCTTCGAGAAGATCCCAAGCGACGCGGCGATCGTGCAGGAGATCCGGCACACGCTGGCCGCAAACAAGATGAAGGACGGCGTGCACATCCGCCTGACCCTCACCCGCGGCGTCAAGATCACCTCCGGGATGGATCCGCGACTCAACCGCGCAGGACCCACGCTGATCGTGCTCGCCGAGCACAAGGCGCCGGTGTACTCGAAGGCCGGACTGAAACTGATCACCAGCAGCATGCGGCGCTCGCCGCCCGACTGCCTCGATCCGAAGATCCACCACGCCAATCTGCTGTCGTCGATCCTGGCGAAGATCCAGGCCAATGCCGCGGGCGCCGATGACGCGGTCATGCTCGATGTGCGCGGCTTCATCGCCGAGACCAATGCGACCCACCTGTTCATCGTGCAGGACGGGCAGTTGCGCACGCCGACGCTCGCCGCCTGCCCGGAGGGCATCACGCGCGCAACCGTGCTCGGACTCTGTAGCAAGCACGGCATCGCGCACCAGGTCTGTGACCTGTCGTTGACGGAGCTGTACCGCGCCGACGAAGTCTTTTGCACCGGCACGATGGGGGAACTCGCGGGCGTTACCGAAGTGGATGGAAGAAAGATCGGCGACGGGCAGATCGGCCCGCTGACGCGCCGGCTCTCCGCGCTCTATGCCGAATGCACGGCCACCGGCGGCACGCGCGTGGTGGACTGATGCGATCGCGGTTGTTCGCGGCACTGGCGGTCCTCACCTGCACGGTCATCGGTGGCTGCGCGACCCAGCCGCCGCAGGCGACGGCGCGCCGCTGCGGCCCAACTCCGGCGTTCGCGGATGGCGGCGAGCGTTCGACCCTGTGGCTGCGGAACTCCTCCGAGTACCGCATCGCAAGCGAGATCATCTATCGCGCCGCGCAAAGCGCCTTGCAGCAGGGACTCGCCGATCCCGCCTGGACCGCCGAGCCGGCGCAGAGCGGTGACCGGTCCGCGCTGCCGCCCGCCGTCGTCATGGACATCGACGAGACGGTGCTCGACAACTCGGCGCCACAGGCCCGCATGATGCTCGAAGAAACCTGCATTGCGGAATTCGACGGTGTGTGGGACGCCTGGGTCGCCGAGCGGGCCGCGCCTGCCATACCGGGCGCGGCGGCATTCATCCGCGCCGCCCGCGAATTGAAGGACGCCGCCGGGCGGCCGGTGCATATCTTCTTCATTACTAATCGTGAGTGCCACCCGCGCCCCGGCAATCCGTCCCGCTGCCCGCAGCAGGACGATACGGCGGCGAACCTGCACATGCTTGGCCTCGATGTTCCAACGCTCGCTGACGACCTGCTGTTGCGAGGCGAGCGCGAGGATTGGCAGGGAGAAAAGCAGACACGCCGCCTGGTGATCGCGCAGTCCTATCGCATCGTGCTGAACATCGGTGACGACCTGGCCGATTTCCTGCCGGACGTGCGCCGCGCCACCGTCACCGAGCGGGAGCGAGCGCGCTGCGCGAGCCGCGAGCGTTGGGGCCGGCAGTGGTTCATGATCCCGAACCCGATGTACGGCTCCTGGCAGGTCGCGCTCGGCCCGGATCTGAAGGCGGCGCTCGCCGCCCCGCCGGAAATCATCGAGGACTGCGCCGCCCGCTGACGCCCTCGTCAATGTGACGGACTTCAAAGTGTCCGGCGAAATCGCAGCGACCCGGCAGGGCTTGGCTTATGTTGATCCGCAGTTTCCCCTGCGGGTGCTGTGCCATGACCCCGGCCGACGAACGCGTGCTCCAGTTGCTGCAAAAGTGGCAAAAGAGCCTCGATCTGCATTCGCGCTATGCGGACCTGCCGGAGGACCAGTACTGGCTGGTGCAGCCCTGGCCGAATCACCAGCGCCCGACCAAGTGGGTCGTTGATCTCGCGCGCCAGCGGCTCGCGGATCTGCAGAACATCGTCAAGACCCGGCTCGCCGCCGCCGATCCGTCCCTGTCAGAAGCGCTCGAATTGATGTCGTTCCTGACCAATCTGGTCGGCTCGCAGCACGTCGAGCGATTCGTGCCGATCGCCGAATCCGAGCGCGAACGCCGGCTCGAATCCACAGCGCCCGCGAAAACGAAACCAACTGGCGCCACGTCGACGTCCACGGTCGTCAAGCCTGGACGGCCCGCCGCGACCAAACCGAAGACCGCGGGCAAGGCCGCAAAACCCATCAATGACACGACGGTGACCGCGGTGGTCAAGGACGCGGCGCGGCTGCTGAGCTGGGGTCGCGACTGGCACGAACTGCCCGAAGCGATCGCCCGTATCGCCGACCGGCCGAGCCTCCAGCAGGTGCGCCAGATCCTGCGCAGCAACAAGAGTGCGATCGAGCAGCGCGTCGCCGCGCAGGATAAGCACTGACACATTAAGATCGTCGCCCGTATGGATGAAGAATCCACGCAGGGCACACCCGCCGGAGTTTTGCGCCGCCTCGCAGCGCTGCTCTACGACGCGCTGCTGCTGACCGCGCTGCTGTTAATCGTCACCTTTGCAATGCTGCCGTTCTCCGACGGCGAGGCCATCCTGACTTCCACCCAGGGAACCCTGGGGCACCTTTATCACGTGCTGCTGCTCGTGGTCGCATTCGCCTACTTCGGGATTTGTTGGACGCGTGGCGGCCAGACCCTTGGCATGAAGGCCTGGCGGATCCGCCTGCAAACGATCGATGGGCGGCCACCGAACTGGCCCGATGCGCTGGTGCGATTCACGATCGGCGCGGCGCTTGGGATCATGGCAGCGCTCGGCTGGTGGTACCTGCAGACGCCCGGATGGTCGCTCAGTGATCTGGCTGCCGGACTGCTGCTGCTGCCGGCGCTCGCGAACCTGGCGTGGATCCGGCTCAATGGCACGCGACAAACCCTGCAGGACCTCGCCGGTCAGATGCGCGTGCGACGGCTTCCTTAGCGGGTCCGCCAGATCGCGGTCGCTGCGATCGCCGCCATCAGCAGCGTCGGGCCCCACGCCACCACCAGCGGATTGATGCCATAGACCTGCCCGCTGTTCTCCAGGGTCTGCGTCAGCAGGATGAACAGCACGCCGGCCATGATGCCGAGCACCGTGCGTGAGCCGGCGCCGGCGGAGCGCAGTGGCCCGAATGCGAACGGGACCGCGAAGACACAAACCACGACTGCGCCGAACAGCCGCGAGATGCGCGACCAGAAGGCGATCTCCCACACGCGCGTGTCAAGATCATTGGCGGCGAGGTGCTTCTGGTACGCGTACAGGTCGGTGAGCGGCAGGGATCCCGGATCGGTCACCGCGAGTCCGAGGAAGTCGGCATTTAGGTCAACATCGGTCACTTCGCGACCGCTGACGCGCGCCGCGACGTGGTCGGCCTCGAGACGCGTCTCGGCGTAGTTCGATAGCACCCAGCGTTTGCTCGAGTCCTGCGCCGCAGTTGCCGCGCGTCCAACCAGGCGCAGGCGCCGATCGTCGCCGAGTTCGTATACGAACACGCCACCGTACAGATTTTCTGCGGTCTGCCGGCGCACGTTGATGAACCACGATCCCTGGCGTACCCACGCGCTGCGGCTGCCGACGAGCTCGATTTCCGAATAGCGGCTGAACAACTTGTATTGGCGCGCGTACTGATCGGCAGGCGGCGCAAAATATTCGCCGATCACCCACAGCAGTGCGGCGATCGCGACTCCCGCGAGTGCCGCCGACCCGGCAATGCGTACCACCGAGACACCCGCCGCCCGCACTACGGTCATCTCGCTGTCCCGCGCGAGCCCGCCGAGTCCGATGATTGCGCCGATCAGCGCGCCGATCGGCAACAGTTCGTAGGCCTGTTGCGGCAGCAACAGCATCGTGACCAGGAACGCATCCGCAACTTCGAAACGACCCTGGCCGACGTCGTCCTGCTGCCCGATGAAGGTCACCAGCGTCATCAGCGCAAGCAGCACCGCCATGACCATCAGCGTGTGGACCAGGATGGTGCGCGCGAAGTAGCGATCGAGCAGCGTCATGGCGCCGCCCGCGACGGCCGTAGCCATACGCTGATCGGACTTTGTCGATGCAACAGCACGAGACCGGCAGCAACAAACAGCGCATGAACCCACCAGGTTCCGATTGCGGGCGGCAGACGTCCCTTCTCGATCCAGATCTGCGCCGCGGAAACGAGATTCGAGTAAACGAAGTAGAGCAGGATCGCAATGGCGACCCTGGCGTAGCGGCCCTCGCGCGGCCGCAAGGCGGAAAGCGGCACCGCCACCAGCGCCAGCACCAGCACCATGACCGGCAGCGAGATGCGCCGCTGCATTTCGGCCACGTCGGCGGGTAGCGACGAGCCGAACAATTCACTGGTCGGTTTGCGCTCGGGAACCGTGCGGCCGGAGCCGGCCTCCGGCACGACTACCGGGATGCCGTGTTCGACAAAACGCGTGCGCCGGAAACTCGCCTGGCCCGGAACGCCCTCGATGCGCTCGCCGTCGTGCAGCACGACCAGTTGCGTGCGTCCGCCATCCAGCAGGCGCTGTTCAGCCCAGGCAGCAGTTGCGACTTCGATGCGATCGCCGTCGTAGCGCTGCATGAAGACATTGATCAGCTTGCCGTCCCGGCCGCTCGTCTCGGCGTAGAACACTGCCTGGCCTTGCGCATAGGTCTTGAATTTGCCGGACTGCAGCAGACCGAACTGCGCGTCGCGCATGCCGCGGCTGCGCAGTTCCTCGGCACCGTCGCGCGCTGCAGGCCCGACCACGAACGTGAGCCAGCCGAGTGCGACCGCGAGCGGCAGCGCCAGCGCGAATACCGCAAGGTAGAGCCGTTCGGGCCCGACGCCGCAGGCGCGCACGGCGGCCATTTCGCTCTCGTGATAGAGCCGGCCGAGTGCCAGCATCACGGCGAGCAGCATGCCGATCGGCACCAGCACCATCAGGTTCTCGAGTGTCGTCAGTCCGATCAGCGCGAATACGATGTCGTGCGGGAACCCCCGCTCCGCCGCAATGCCGAGGATGCTGGCGAGCTGGTAGCTGACCAGGATCGCCAGCAGCACGCCGGTGACGGCCGCGAGCGAGACCGCGACTTCGCGCAGAACATAGCGGTCAATCGTGGCAAACAAGGCCGATATTGCCCGGACCCCGGGGTGCGGATCCGTCCTTTTCGATTAAACTGGCGCGGACACGGTAAACCAGCGCGGGTGCGCACTCAACGGGCAATCCCGTCGGCAGGTGGCGCATTCAGGGGACATCGAATCATGCAGTTTCACGCGACCGGGGCGAGCCCAGCACGCCAGAGAACGGCCTGTGCCATTGTCGGAATTCACGAGGGTGCGGCGCTGACCGGCCCGGCACGCGAACTGGACCGGGCCAGCGGCGGCACGATCAGGCGCCTGCTGCGTCGCGGAGATTTCGCCGGCAAGGCCGGTGAGCTGCTACCGATCGTGGCGGGGCACCAGGGACCCGCCGAGCGCGTGCTGCTGGTCGGCCTTGGCCCGCGCAGCAGCTATGGCCGGAAGTCGTATCGTCGCGCAATCGTCGCAGCCACACAGTGGCTGGCCAGGAGCGGTGCTGCGAATGCGCTGCTTTATCTGGCGCGCGAACCGGTGCCGGGTGCCGACCCGTACTATGCCGCGCGCCAGGCTGTCGAAAGCGTCGCCTCCACGCTCTACCGCATTCCGGATCTGAAGTCCGGGCGCAAGCCGCCGCGGCCCAAACTGGTGCGTTTCGGGGTCGCCGTGCCGAGCGCCGATCTTGCAGCCGCGCGTCGTGGCATCCGGGACGGGCGCGGTATTGCCGCCGGCATGGCGTTGACTCGCGACCTTGCGAACCTGCCCGCCAATATCTGCACCCCCACTTATCTCGCGGGCGCCGCGCGGCGACTGGCCGCCGAGCACCAGCGCGTGCGGGCGCGCGTGCTCGACATTCGCGAGATCCGGCGCCTGAAGATGGGTTCATTCCTGTCGGTGACCCGCGGTTCGGATGAGCCGCCGCGCCTGATCGTGCTGGAGTATCGCGGCGCCAGGGCCCGCGAGGCGCCGGTTGCGCTGATCGGCAAGGGCATCACTTTCGACACGGGCGGCATTTCACTGAAGCAGCCGCCCGGCATGGACGAAATGAAATTCGACATGACCGGCGCCGCGAGCGTATTCGGCTCGATCAAGGCGCTCGCGACCATCGGCGCCGCAGTCAATGTGGTCGGCATCATCCCGACCTGCGAGAACATGCCGGGCGGCCGCGCCACCAAACCAGGCGACATCGTCACATCGATGTCCGGCAAGACCATCGAAGTGCTGAATACCGACGCCGAGGGCCGCCTGGTCCTGTGCGACGGCATCACTTATGCGCGGCGCTTCAAGCCGCGTGCGGTGGTCGATATCGCGACCCTGACCGGCGCCTGCGTGATCGCGCTGGGCGGGCACTATTGCGGCCTGTTCTCGCCGGACGAAAAACTCGCGTCTGCGATCGCTGCGGCCGGTGAGCGCGCGGACGACCGCGCCTGGCGCATGCCGGTTGCGGACGAATACACGGATCTACTGAAGAGCAATTTTGCCGACCTGGCCAATGTTGCCGGCCGCGAGGCCGGCGCGATCACCGCCGCCTGCTTCCTGTGGAAGTTCGCTGACGGCCTCTCCTGGGCGCACCTCGACATCGCCGGCACTGCGTACCTTACCGGCAGCCACAAGGGCAGCACCGGACGGCCGGTGCCGCTGCTGGTCGACTGGCTGCTGCACGGACGCTGAGCCCATGACCGCGCCGCGCGTGGATTTCTACGTGCTGGCCAGCAACGACACGGCCGCGCGCCTGCGTTTCGCCTGCCGCCTGGTCGAGAAGGCGTGGCTGAAAGGACATCGCGTGCGCGTGCAGTTCGATCCGGGCGGTGAGCTCGAGACATTCGATGAGCTGTTGTGGACTTTTTCCGATGGAAGCTTCGTGCCGCATCAGCGACTCGGGATGGACGATGCGGCCCCATTACCTGCACCGGCACCGGTGGTCATCGCGGATGCGGCCGACCCTGACCCGGGCGACGGCGACTTGATCGTGAATCTCGCTGCAGCGCTGCCGGCGGGATTCGAACGATTCCAGCGCATTGCCGAAGTGGTCGATGCTGACGAAACCAGACGCCAGCACGGACGCGAGCGGTTCCGCCAGTACCGCGAACGCGGCATCGTGTCGGCAACGCACGATATGAAGGATGGAACGTGAGCCGCGATTCCCTGCGTGAACTGCCGATCCTGACCGATGTCGTGGAACTGCATGCCACCGGCAGCTTTCCACGCCCGGAACAAGTCCCTGACGCGACGCACGCCTATGCATCGGGCCTGCTGTCCGAAGCTGACGTCGTCGCCCTGCAGGCGCTGCTCGTCAGCCGCACCATGAACCTGACGGACGAACTGCTGCATGCCGCCGCGCGCGAGATCGAGGCGATCATGTTCGAACGCGTGATCGATCGGCTGCGCGCGGCGCTGCCGGAACTGGTCGCGGCGGCGCTGCGCGAGCAGTTCCAACCTGGCGAAGACTGAGGTCGCGCCCCAGCGCATGGACAAGACCTATTCCCCGCGCGACATCGAGGAGCGCATTTACCAGCACTGGGAATCGGCCGGCCTGTTTGCGCCGGCGGGCGCCGGCGCGCCATTCTGCATCGTGATTCCGCCGCCCAATGTCACCGGCACGCTGCACATGGGGCATGCGTTCCAGGACACGATCATGGACGCGCTGACACGCTTCCACCGCATGGCCGGCCATCGCACGCTGTGGCAGCCCGGTACCGACCATGCTGGCATCGCGACGCAGATGGTGGTCGAGCGGCAGCTGAATGCGGAAGGACGCACCCGCCATGAACTCGGCCGCGAGCAGTTCAATGAGCGCGTCTGGCGCTGGAAGGAGGAGTCCGGCGGCACGATCGCGCGGCAGATGCGCCGTCTTGGCGCATCGGTGGACTGGAGCCGCGACCGTTTCACGATGGATCCCGGGATGTCGCACGCCGTCCAGGAGGCGTTCATCCGGCTGCATGAGGAGGGGCTGATCTATCGCGGTCAGCGCCTGGTCAACTGGGATCCGGTGCTGAAGACCGCGCTGTCGGATCTCGAAGTCCAGTCCGAGGAAGCGGACGGCAGCCTGTGGCACGTCCGTTACCCGTTCGCCGATGGTGCTGGCCATGTGACGGTCGCGACCACCCGCCCGGAAACGATGCTCGGCGACTCGGCCGTCGCCTTCCACCCGGATGACGATCGCTATCGCCACCTAGCGGGCCGGCTGATCGCATTGCCGCTCACGGGGCGCGAGATACCGTTGATTGCGGACCCGTTCGTCGACCCGGCATTTGGCTCAGGCTGCGTGAAGCTGACGCCAGCGCACGATTTCAACGACTACGAGGTTGGCCAGCGCCACGGCCTGCCGTTGATCAACATGCTGACTGCCGACGCGAAAATCGCCGATTCCGCGCCGGCGGCCTATCGCGGTCTCGACCGCTTCGCGGCGCGACGCCGGATCGTCGCCGATCTCGAAGCCGCAGGGCTGCTGGAAAAAGTCGAACCGCACCGCCTCACGATCCCGAAGGGCGACCGCAGCGGCGCGGTGCTCGAACCGTGGCTGACCGACCAGTGGTACGTGCGGATCGCGCCGCTCGCGGCGCCCGCGATTCGCGCGGTCGAGGAAGGCCGCATTCGCTTCGTGCCGGCAAACTGGGACCGGACCTACTTTGAATGGATGCGCAACATCAAGGACTGGTGCATCAGCCGCCAGCTCTGGTGGGGACATCGCATCCCGGCCTGGTACGGCCCCGACGGCGCCGTTTACGTCGGCCGCAGCGAAGCGGAAATCCGCGCGCGTCACCGCGTCGCCGACAGCGTCCCGCTCGCCCAGGACGAAGACGTGCTGGACACCTGGTTCTCGTCGGCGCTGTGGCCATTCTCGACGCTCGGCTGGCCGGACCAGACGGCGGAACTCAAGACCTTCTACCCGACCACCGTGCTGGTGACCGGTTTCGACATCATCTTCTTCTGGGTCGCACGGATGATCATGATGGGCCTGCGGTTCACCGGCGATGTGCCGTTCCGCGAGGTCTACGTGCATGGCCTGATCCGCGACCACGAAGGCCAGAAGATGTCGAAGTCGAAAGGCAATGTCATCGATCCGCTCGATATCGTCGACGGTATCGCGCTCGAGGATTTGGTGGCCAAACGCACCACCGGCCTGATGCAGCCGCAACTGGTCCCCGCGATCGAGCGCGCCACGCGCCAGCAATTTCCACAGGGCATTGCCGCCTATGGCACCGATGCGCTGCGCTTCAGTTTCGCCTCCCTCGCCACCCAGTCACGCGACCTGCGCTTCGACATGGGTCGGGTCGAGGGTTACCGGAATTTCTGCAACAAGCTGTGGAACTCGGCGCGCTTCGTGATGATGGCGACCGAGACGCCCGACGGCCCGGGTCCCGAACAGCTCTCGCCCTGCGATCAATGGATCCGCTCGCGGCTCAATGCGACGATCACGGCAGTGCGCGAGGGATTCGCCGGGTACCGTTTTGACCAGGCCGCCCAGGCAGTGTACGAATTCACCTGGTACGAGTTCTGCGACTGGTACCTGGAGTTCAGCAAACCGGTCCTGCAATCGCCGGACAGCAGCGCGGACCAAAGGCGCGGCACGCGCCGCACGCTGCTCGAGACGCTGGAAACCCTGCTGCGGCTGCTGCACCCGCTGATGCCGTTCATCACCGAAGAGATCTGGCAGCGCGTCGCCGAGCGGGCGGGCAAGACCGGCGACTCGATCATGCGCGAGCCCTATCCCGCCGCTTCCGCGGATGCTGCGCTGCCTGCTATCGAAACAGAACTGCGCTGGGTGATGGATTTCATCCTGGGCGTGCGCCGCATCCGCGGCGAACTCGATATCGCGCCCTCGTTGAAGCTTGCGCCACGACTGCAAGGCGCATCGACCCAGGACCTCGAGCGCTATGCCCGGCATGGCGCCGTCATTCGGCGCCTGGCGGGCATCACCGATGCCCTGCCGCTGGCGCCGGGCGAGCCACCGCCGCAGGCTGCGGCTGCGATGCTGGGCGAGATGCGAATCCTGGTGCCGATGGCGGGACTGATCGACGTCGCGGCGGAACTCACCCGCCTCGGCAAACGTCGGAGCAAGCTGGAACAGGAGTTGGCGAAGGCGGAATCCAAGCTTGGCAACGAGAACTTCGTCCGCAATGCACCCGCCGAGGTGATTGCGCAGGAGCACTCGAGAGTCGCAGAGTTCAAGCGTGAACTGGCGCAACTTGCCGAGCAGCACGAGCGCGTAGCCTCACTGCGATGAATGCACAATCACAGGCCTCCGATCACGAACGCGGGCTGTTGCTCGCGGCACTGGCGTCACTGAATCAGGTCGTGCTCGGCAAGGATCGCGAGATTCGCCTCGCACTCTGTTGTCTGCTGGCCCGCGGCCACCTGCTGATCGAGGACATTCCGGGCGTCGGCAAGACCACGCTCGCACATGCGCTCGCACGGGTGCTCGGCCTCACCTATCAGCGCATCCAGTTCACCAGCGACCTGCTGCCGGCGGATGTCATCGGCATCTCGATCTATGACCGCGCCAGCGGCCGCTTCATGTTCCACCGCGGGCCGGTATTCGCGCAGCTGGTCATGGCCGACGAGGTCAATCGCGCGACGCCCAAGGCCCAGAGCGCGCTGCTCGAGGCGATGGAAGAGCGTCAGTTGACTGTGGACGGCGAGACGCACCGCCTGCCGGAGCCGTTCTTCAACGTCGCGACGCAGAATCCTTCGTTCCAGATCGGGACGTTTCCGTTGCCCGAAACGCAGATCGACCGGTACCTGATTCGCATCGAACTCGGCTATACGGCACCCGGTCCTGAACGCCAACTGCTGCGCGGTCGCGATCGGCGCGACCTGCTGGCCGACCTGCCGTCGGTGCTGGATGCGGCGGTGATCCCGGCACTGCAACAGCGTGTCACCGGGATCCACGCCAGCGATGCGCTGCTCGACTACGTGCAGGCGATCGCGCGTGCTTCGCGCGACGGCAGCCAGCATCAGGCGGGGCTGTCACCGCGTGCGGTCATTTCGCTGCTGCGCTCGGCGCAGGCCTGGGCGTTCCTGCATGGCCATGCCGGCGTGCTGCCGGAGGATCTGCAGGCCGTGCTGCCGGCGGTGGTCGGCCACCGGCTACGCCCGCGCGATAGCGCCGATGCGCGCGGTCCAAATGAGATTGCCGCGGGCCTGCTGAAATCGGTGCCGATTCCCTGACCTGCCGAGGAGCGGACAATTCCGAATGGCCCGGGCGGATTCCTGAAGCGACGCGTCAGCGCCTGGATCCGGCGACGCCAGGGTCCTGACCAGGGCACGGTGACGCTGCGTCGCGGCCGGATCTACATCCTGCCAACCGGTCTCGGATTCGCATTCGGGTTAATGCTGTTCGCGATGTTGCTCGGCTCGCTGAACTACGCGAACAATCTGGGGCTGGGCCTGACGTTTCTGCTCGCCGCACTCGGTCTGGCTGCGATGCAGGCCTGCCACCGCAATCTCGAGGCGCTGGTGACCCGTGCCGCTGGCACCGAACCGCCGTTCGCAGGACACGACGCAGTGTTCCGGTTCGTGCTCGGCAATCCGAGCGGTGCTGCACGCTGCGACCTCGAGGCTGCCACTGCCGCAGCACCCGGGTCACCGGTCTCGATCGAGGCCGACGGCGAAACTGCTGTTTGCCTGCGCGTGCCGACGCAACGGCGCGGCTGGATCGTGCTCGACCGCATCGAGATCGCAACCCGCTTTCCTTACGGTTTGTTCCGCGCCTGGGCGGTGTTGCACCCGGACCTGCGTTGCCTGGTCTATCCGCGGCCTGCCCTGGATGCGCCGGCGCCACCGGCGGCGCCGGGGGCCGCAGGCGGCGGCACCATGCGTCGCGGCGAAGATGATTTCGCGGGCCTCAAGGACTATCACCCGGGCGACCCGCCCCGGCATATCGCGTGGAAAGCCTTCGCGCGCACCAATGAACTGCTGATCAAGGAATTCAGCGGCGCCGCTGAGCCGCTGCCGGTCTTCGATCTCGCCTGCGCGCCGGGCGTGGATCTCGAGGCGCGGCTGTCCGTGCTGGCGCGCTGGATCGTCGATGCGCATGCGCGTGGTGAGACCTTCGGCCTGCGCCTGCCTGACCGGGAGATTCGACCGCAGCGCGGCGATGCGCAGCGCCGCCGCTGTCTCGCCGCAATCGCCGCATACGAAGCTCCGGAGCCGGTCCATGTCTGAGCGGCAGGAGCGCTTTCGGCGCCTCGCCTGGACCATGGGCGGCCTGGTGGCCGCGCTCGCCCCGCACCTGCTGCATTTACAGGCCTGGGTCGCCGGATTCGTGATCGCGATCTGCGCCTGGCGTCTGCTGGCGGAACGACGCGACTGGCGCCTGCCGGGCCGGTGGGTACGCGCCCTCATCGCGCTCGGCATTACCGCGGGCGTCGTGCTGGGTTACGCGACCATCACGGGCCTCGATGGCGGCACGGCGCTGCTCGCGCTGATGTCGGCACTGAAGCTGCTGGAGACGCGCGCCCCGCGCGACCATACGGTGCTGATTTTCATCGGCTGGTTCCTGTGCCTTGCTGCCTTCCTCTATGCGCAGATCATCGCCACCGTGCTGTGGGTGCTGCCGACGGTGTGGCTGCTCGCGGCCGCCTTGTTGCAGGTTTCGCGCCAGGGACAGGGCGGACCCGCGCTGAGACCATTTCGTACCACCGGCGCGATGCTGTTGAAGGCCGCGCCGATCGCGCTCGTGCTGTTCCTGTTCTTCCCGCGCCTCGCCGGCAATTTCTGGGGCGCGCCTTCGGCCGAGCGTGCGCTCAGCGGCCTGACGGACGAAATGTCGCCCGGCGACATCTCGGACCTGACGCTGAACGACGTGGTCGCATTCCGCGTGCGTTTCAATGGCAATCCGCCACCGCCGCCGCTGCGCTACTGGCGTGGACCGGTGCTAGCGGAATTCGACGGCTACACCTGGTCCCGCGGCGACGCGCAATTCTACTTCCTGCCGCCGGTCCGGCACCTCGGGGCCCCGGTCGATTACACCGTGACGCTGGAACCAACCGGCCAGCAGATGATCTTTGTGCTCGACATGGTGCAGAGCTGGACCCGCGGAATCGCGACCCAGAGCTGGGACTATCAGTTGCGCACGCGCAGTCCGGTCCATTCCGTGCTGCAGTACCAGGCCCGCTCCTACCCGCGCTACCGCGCCGGCAGCGAATTGTCGCCGGCACTCCGCAACCGCAATCTGCAATTACCGCCGGGACGCAACGGGCGAACGCTGGCGCTGGCCGAGCGCATGCGCCGCACCGCCGCCGATGAGGCTGCCTATGTGCAGGCGGTGCTCGGCATGTTCCGCACCCAGGATTTCTATTACACGCTGACGCCGCCCGGACTCGAGCGCGACTCGGTGGACGACTTCCTGTTCAACACCCGCCAGGGATTTTGCGGCCATTACGCATCCGCCTTCACGACCCTGATGCGCGCTGCCGGCATTCCGGCACGCGTGGTCGGTGGCTATCAGGGTGGCGACTGGAATCCGCTCGGCGGCTATCTGATCGTGCGTCAGTCGCACGCTCACGCCTGGTCCGAGATCTGGCTCGCCGAGTCGGGCTGGACCCGTGTCGACCCGACCGCCGCGATCGCACCGGAGCGCATCGAACGCGGCATCGAGGCGGCTTTCCCGGGCGAGGAACTCCTGCCCGGCGGCCTGGGGCGCGATTTCGAATTCTGGTGGCAGGCCGGCATGATCTGGGACAACGTGAATGCACGCTGGAACGACTGGGTCGTGCATTTCAATCGGATGCGCCAGGAAGAATTGCTGCTCGAACTCGGGTTCGACGATCCGGACTGGGAGGATTTCGCGACCGTGCTCGGCATTGGTCTCGTGGCTACCATGGCGCTGCTGTTCGCCTTCCTCGCCTGGGAGTTCCGGCCGCAGCGCACCGATCCGGCCACTGCCAGTTATCGCCGCTTTGCGCGGCGGCTCGCGCGCCACGGCATCGATCTTGCAACCGGCGAGGCGCCGCGGGACTTCGCGCAGCGCATCCGCCGCTTGCGACCCGATCTCGGCACCGCTTCGCTCGCGATTACGGAGTTGTATCTGCGCCTGCGCTATCTGCCGGCGCCGGCGCGTGGCGATCTGCGCCTATTGCGCGGGCTGGTCGCGCGTTTCCACCCGTGAGCGCGCGAGCAGCAGCGCGCCGCCGGCAAACAGCACGATGATCGACAACATGCCGTAGCGCGTGTCGCCGGTCGCGAGCGCCGTGACGCCGACCATCAGCGGCCCGAGCACGGCGGCGAACTTGCCCATCATGTTGTAGAAGCCGAAGAACTCGCCCTGCTTGCCGGCCGGCACCAGCGTCGCGAAATAGGAGCGTGACAGCGATTGAATGCCGCCCTGCACCAGTCCGATGGTGCCCGCGAGCAGGTAGAAGTGCGTGGTGTTCTGCACAAAGTAGGCCGCGATGGTCACCATCGAGTAGACCGCAATCGCGATGAAGATGCCGTTGCGCGCGCCGATCCGGCTGCCGATCCAGCCGAATGCCAGGGCCGCCGGGAATGCGACGAACTGCGTGATCAGCAGTGCGGCGATCAAGTTCTGCGACGCGAACCCGAGCGACAGGCCGTAATCGACCGCCATCTTGATGATCGTGTTGACGCCGTCGATGTACATCCAGTATGCGAGCAGAAACCAGAGCAGCGGCCGGTAGCGGCGTACCTGTCCGATGGTGGTGCGCAATTCGTTCCAGCCGGCCGCAAACGCAGCGGGCAGCCCGAGCGGGTGTGCCGGCTGCTGTTCCCGCACCCACAACAGCGCAGGCACCGTGAACAACAACCACCATCCGGCCACCATCAGGAACGACCAGCGCACCGCTTCAGCCGCATTCGCGAGGCCGAAACTCGCGGGGCTCGACACCATCACGACATTCAGCAACAGCAGGAGTCCGCCGCCGGCGTAGCCGAGTGCATAGCCGTAGGCGGAAACCAGGTGGTACTCACGCGGCTGTGAGACATCGACCAGCAACGAGTCATTGAAAATCAGGTTACCGGAGAACCCGATCCCGGCCACCAGGTAGATCAGTCCTGCTGCGACCCAATCGCCCTGCCCCACTTGATAGAGCAGCGCAGACATCAGTGCGCCGAGCAGGGTGAAGAATGCAAGCATCCGCACGCGCACGCCGCCGCGGTCTGCCATGGCGCCGAGCAATGGCGCGAGCAATGCAATCAGCAGGCTTCCGGCGCCATTGGCGAGGCCCAGACGAAATGTGCTGACCGCCGCTTCCGTGCCGACACTCCAGTACTGCTTGAAGAACACCGGAAAGAACCCGGCCATGACCGTGGTCGCAAACGCGGAATTTGCCCAGTCGCACAGGGCCCAGGCGACTACCGGGCGCCGCAGCAGCGGGCTGGTCACGCCGCTACCGCCAGATGCTCGCGTGTCACACGGAATTTCAGGTCAGGCCAGCGTTCGATCGTCAAACCAAGATTAACGCGGCTCGGCGCCAGATAAACCAGCTGGCCGGCGTGATCCAGCGCCAGGTGCTCGTACACACGCTCGCGAAACTGCGCGAGTTTCGCCGGCTCCGCACCGTCCATCCAGCGCGCCGTGACAATATTGACTGGCTCGAATACACAGCTGACCCCATATTCGTCCGCAAGCCGGAATGCAACCACGTCGAATTGCAGCGGGCCGACCGCACCGAGTATCACATCGTTGTTGCGCAGCGGCCGGAACAACTGGGTCGCGCCCTCCTCGCACAACTGGTCGAGTCCTTTCTGCAGCGCCTTCATGCGCAACGGGTCTTTCAGCACCGCGCGCCGGAACAGTTCCGGCGCGAAATTCGGGATCCCGGTGAAGGTCAACGCCTCGCCTTCCGTGAAAGTGTCGCCGATGTTGATCGTGCCGTGATTGTGCAGGCCGATGATGTCCCCGGCCCAGGCCTCATCGGCCTGCTGTCGGTCCGCCGCCATGAAAGTCAGCGCATCCGCGATGCGCACTTCCTTGCCGAGCCGCACATGATGAAAGCGCATGCCGCGCCGGTAGGTGCCGGAGCAGATGCGCAGGAACGCGATGCGGTCGCGATGACCCGGGTCCATGTTGGCCTGGATCTTGAACACAAATCCGCTGAGCGCCGGCTCGGCCGGTTCCACCATCCGCGTGGTGGTGTGACGCGGCCGTGGCGGTGGCGCGTGCGAAATGAATGACGACAGCAGTTCCTCGACGCCGAAATTCGACAGTGCCGAACCGAAATGCACCGGCGTCTGGCGGCCGGCCAGATAGGCCTGTATGTCGAATGGGGGCATCGCGCCACGCACCAGCTCGACTTCCTCGCGGAACGCCCGCGCCCCGTCGCCGAGCAGTTCGCCGGCCGCATCGCTCGCGAGTCCGTCGATCTCGCGGTTCTGCCCCTTGCGACCGCTGCGATTCCCGTCGTAAACGTAAATGCGGTCGAGGCCGAAGTGATAAATGCCGGCCAGTTCGCGGCCCATGCCAATCGGCCAGGTAATCGGCGCACAGCTGATCCCGAGGATGCGTTCGATTTCGTCCAGCAGCTCGACCGGCGGGCGTCCGTCGCGGTCCAGCTTGTTGATGAACGTCATGATCGGCGTATCCCGCAGCCGGCAGACCTCCATCAGCTTGATGGTGCGCTCCTCGACACCCTTGGCGCAGTCGATGACCATCAGCGCCGAATCGACGGCCGTCAGGGTCCGATAAGTGTCTTCGGAAAAATCCTCGTG
>JANNTO010000157.1:0-1551 GCA_031403675.1 Gammaproteobacteria bacterium
GGTTTCGCGCACGATGACGCGGCGCGAGGAGAAATGTTCCGAGTCGTAGGCGATCTCGCGCACCTCGGCGTAGCGCGAGGCGAAGTAGGCGCCGTCCTGGAAACGCTCCGAGCGTGCGACCGGGCAGCGGCCGCGCAGCTCGTCCCAGATCGGATAGGGATTCTCCACCCAGCGCGGATCGCGGTGGTCAAAGTCGGTCGCCCAGTCCTGCACCGGCGGATGCTTACTCATTGGCAAGCCTCACTGCGTGCTCGGGGCAGTTGGCTACGGCGAGCCTTGCCTTTGCCTCCAGCCCCGGCGCTACCTGGCCATCGCCTTTGACGCGCGCATTGCCGAGTTCATCGGCCTCGAACAACTCGGGCGCGAGCGAACAGCAGCGGTTGTGCCCCTGGCAGCGCTCGCCGTCGATGCGAACGCGCAGGGATATCGGTTCTCCCATTTCCCCTCCCCCGGTCAGGCTGATACTGTAGGGAATCGGCTTGCTTCGAGTCAATCGAATTGTCGTCGCGCGCAATGGAATTCGACTACGTGATCGTCGGTGGAGGCTCGGCCGGCTGCGCGCTCGCATCCCGGCTCTCGGAAGATCCTTCCGTCAGCGTGTGCCTGCTCGAGGCCGGCGGCAGCGGACGCTCGGTGCTCATCGACACGCCGATCCTGCTTGCGGTCACCGTGCCGCGCAAAATCCACAACTGGGCGCTCGAAACTGTGCCGCAGGCCGGACTCGCGGGGCGCCGCGGCTTCCAGCCGCGCGGCAAGGCGCTCGGCGGCTCGAGCGCGATCAATGCCATGGTCTACATGCGCGGCCACCCGCGCGACTACGACGACTGGGCGGCAGCCGGAAATCCCGGCTGGGGCTGGTCCGACGTACTCCCGCTGTTCAAGCGCAGCGAACACAATGAAAGCGGCGCGGATGCGTTCCACGGCACGGGCGGGCCGCTGAACGTCGCCGAAGTGCGCTCGCCGCACCCTGCATCGCTCGCCTTCATCGAAGCCGGCATGCAATCCGGGTATCCGCGCAACGCGGACTTCAACGGCGCGACGCAGGAAGGCGTGGGCCCCTATCAGGTCACGCAGAGGAACGGCCGGCGCTGGAGCGCTGCGCGCGCCTATCTCGATGCGGCCGCCGGGCGCCCCAACCTCAGGGTGGTCAGCGGCGCGCATGCGCTGCGCCTGCAGCTCGAAGGCAAGGCATGCCGTGGCGTCGAAACGACGCAAGGCGCGTTTCACGCGCGTCGTGAAACCATCGTCGCCGGCGGCGCCTTCGGCTCGCCGCAACTGCTGCTCCTCTCCGGCATCGGCCCGCGCGACGAACTCGCCCGCCACGGCATCGCACTGCGCCACGAACTGCCGGGCGTCGGACGCAACCTGCAGGATCACCCGGACTACGTGATCGGCTACCTGTCGCCGGCCCCGGGGCTGCTCGGGCTGACGCCGCGCGGACTGATGAACCTCGTCGCCGGCATCGGGCCTTACCGGCGCGAGGGCATGGGAATCCTCGCCTCCAATATCGCCGAAGCGGGCGGATTCCTGAAATCCGCGGCGGCGCTCGAG
>JANNTO010000158.1:0-4453 GCA_031403675.1 Gammaproteobacteria bacterium
GCGCGGCAGGTAGCGTGAATAGTCGGAGACATAGATCGACCAGCTCAGCTGGTATGCCGCCGCCGCGAAAAACTGCACCAGAAAGGCCGTTCGATTGAAATCGTTCAGGTCCCAGTGACTCGCCGGCAGATCGATCTTGAACAGGGCTGCAACCGAAAATATCAGCAGTGCCGCGATCATCGCGTAGGCGACCCATCGCGGGGTCTTGTGTATCCATTCGTAGCCGACCGCCGCGATCACGGTTGCTGCCACGGTGAATACCACCATGATGAGCGGATCATAATCGGCTGAAGAGCCGATCAGCTGCCGCACAGTCTGGGCGACCAGGACTTCGTTGAAGGCGTTGAAGCCAATGTAGGCGACCAATGCGACGACCCAGACCAGCAGCGCGCCCATATAGCCGAACTGGGGTCGCGACTGGATCAGTTGTGGCAAACCCAGTTGCGGGCCCTGGGTGGCATGAAACGCCATGAATAAAGTGCCCAATGCGCAGCCACCCAGGACTGCGAGCGTGGTCCACAACAGATTGCCGCCGAGCGCGATTCCAAGCACACCCACGGCCAGCGTCGCCAGATGCGCATCGCCACTGAACCAGACCGGCCACAGGTGCCAGACCTTGCCGCGACGTTCCGCCAGCGGCACATAGTCGATCGACCGTTTCTCCAGCAGATCCAGCATCGATTACCCTGGTTGGGCGCGCCGGCGCAGGTCGCCATCCGGCGGGCGGGGCAGTATTATCATAGCGGTTATATATAACGAGGAGCCAGCATGAACCCGGAAGTCTTCATTACCTGTGCCGTCACGGGCGATGACACCAAGGTTACCAAGAGCCCGCACTGCGCCGTGACGCCGGAGCAGATCGCCGCAACCGCGATCGCGGCTGCTGGGGCTGGCGCCGCCATCGTGCACATTCACGTGCGCGATCCCGAGACTGGCGGCTTCAGCATGGAAACCCGTCACTACCGCGAGGTGGTCAAGAGAATTCGCGAGAGCAAGACGGATGTCATCGTAAACCTGACCTGCGGCATGGGCGGCTACATCGTCGTCGGAAAAAACGGGCTGGCAGATACGCCCGCGCCGGGCAGCGACTTCGTGACGCAGGAAGAGCGCATGAAGCACGTCATCGACTTGTGCCAGGAAGGGCTTTATCGGCCCGAGATCGCGACGCTTGATTGTGGCAGCCTCAATTTCGGCGATGGCAACCGCGTCTACGTGTCGACGCCCGACTATTTGCGCAAGGGCGCGCAGATTGTGCGGGATCTCGGCGTGAAGCCCGAACTCGAAATCTTCGATACCGGAAATCTCTGGTTCGCAAAACAGCTGATCAAGGAGGGGCTGCTGGACACCCCGACCCTCGTGCAGCTGTGCACCGGAATCCCCTATGGTGTTCCGGCGGATGTCGGCCACTTGCTGGCCATGGTGAATTCGCTGCCTGAGGGCTGCATCTGGACCAGTTTTGCCATCAGTCGCATGCAGATGCCCTGGGTTGCGCAGTCGGTGTTGCTGGGTGGCAATGTGCGGGTGGGACTCGAAGATAATCTGTATCTCAGCAAAGGCGTTTATGCGAGCAACGCACAACTGGTCACCAAGGCACGCACCATCATCGAGGCCATGGGCGCGCGCGTCCTGACGGCGGCCGAAACACGCGAACGGTTGCGGCTTCGCTAGCATGACTTTGCGTCGCATGCTCGCGCCGCGCAGCATTGCACTGATCGGCGAGCACGGCTGGACCGAGGCGGTCGCGAGGGCGTCGCTGGCCGTCGGGTATCAGGGCAAGCTGTGGCGCGTCCATCCAAGCCGTGCATCCGCGCCGGATGTTCAGTACTTCCGCAGCATTGATGACCTGCCGGAATCGCCGGATTGTGCCTTTGTGGCCGTGCCAAATCATGAGGCGCCGAAAGTCGCGGCGGCGTTGGCCAGGCGCGAGGCCGGTGGGTTTATCTGCTTCAGTGCGGGCTTTGCGGAAATGCAGACCGGCGCGGCCATCGAGTTGACTCAGGAGTTGCAGCGCAACGCAGGCGCCGTGCCTTTTCTCGGGCCCAACTGCTACGGCATGGTCAATTTTTTCGATCGTGCAGCCCTGTGGCCCGATCAGGTGGTCGGTAAGTCGCCGGAACGCGGCGTAGCGCTGATTTCTCAGAGCGGCACGATTGCGCTGACCTTGATGTTCAGCGGCCGATCGCTGCCGTTGGGCTATGTCATCACCATCGGCAACCAGACCCGGCTGACCGCGGCGGACTTGATCACTGAATTGTGCGATGACCCGCGAGTGACTGCCATCGGGCTCTATCTGGAGGGCATTCAGGACGGCGCGGCATTTGCGCGTGCCGCTTACCAGGCACGCTCTTGCGGCAAGCCCTTGGCACTGGTCAAGTCCGGGCGCACGCCGGCGGCGGCTCAGACTGCGCGCAGCCATACCGGTGCCCTGACTGGCAGCGATGCCGTCTTTGACGCCTTCTGCCGGCAAGCCGGCATTGCGCGCTGCGAAACCCTGGGAGCGCTGTGTGAAACCCTGAAACTGCTGCATGCCGGCGGACCGCTTGCGGGCCGGCGGGTCATTTTTCTGGGCGCGTCCGGCGGCGACATGGCCATGACCTCCGACCTGTCCAGGCACCTGCAACTCGAATTCCCGGCGTTCCCGCCCGACAAGGCCGGGCAGCTGCGTGGCCTGTTGTCGGACCGTGTCAGTATTGGCAATCCGTTCGACATCCATACCTATCTCTGGTTTGAACATGCGGCGCTGCGGCGGGTCTTCGACGCGGTCCTGAGTGAAGACGTCGACGCAGTCGCATTCATGCTCGATTGCCCGCCTGACGAGAGTTGCGACTTGTCCACGTACACACCGGTAATCGATCAATTTGTTGCGGCCGCTGCCGGCGCCAAGCCGCGCGCAGTGCTGCTCGCATCGCTGCCCGAGACCCTGAATGAGTCGCTCCGGGAGAGCTGCATGGCTCGCGGCGTGGTGCCGCTGCAAGGTCTGCGCGAAGGCCTGGAGGCCCTGGATCAGGCGAGCGCGATGGGCGCGGCCGGGCGAGCGCAGGAATTTCCGGTCCCAAGACTGCCACAGGCGGCGCGCCGCACGGCCACGCCGATCGGGGAGCACGCCGCCAAGGCAGCGTTGGCTCGCTATGGCGTTCCGGTGCCGAACGGTCGCATCGTCGATTGCGCGGCTGCGGCAGCGACTGCGACCGAACTCGGATTTCCGGTGGCGATCAAGGTCACGGGTGCCGGCATTGCGCACAAGTCCGATCGCGGTGGCGTCGCGCTCAACATCGGGTCGGCGGCACAGGCCAGTCTTGCTGCCGCAAGGATGGCGGCATGGTCTCCGCAGTTGCTGGTTGAAAACATGGTTAGCGACGCGGTGGCCGAAATCCTGGTTGGCGTGATCGTCGATCCGCAGTTTGGACAGGTCCTGGTGCTCGCCGCTGGCGGGACGCACGCGGAGCTATGGCAGGATCGGGTCAGTCTGCTGCCGCCGTGGACCCGCCCATCGATCGCAGCCGCGCTGCAGAAATTGAAGATTGCCCGAGTGCTGGCCGGCTATCGCGGCCAACCTGGCGGCGACCTCGATGCGCTGATTGATGCGGTGCTCGCCATTGGACGTTACGCTGCCGATCATTGCGAGGTCCTGGTGGAGATGGATGTCAATCCGTTGATGGTCCGGCCGCAGGGTCTGGGTGTCGTGGCGGTCGATGCGCTGATCAGTATTCAGGAGGTTTCCTAGCATGCACGACGGAATACGGATATTTCGCAATGGGCCGATTTTCGAAATCACCATTGACCGCCCCAATGCCAATGCCATCGATCTCAAGGCGAGCCTCGCCTTGAATAAAGCAATCGAGACTTTTCGCGACGACGCTGAAATGCGGGTCGGAATCATCACCGGCGCGGGCGAGCGTTTCTTTTCTCCCGGCTGGGACCTGAAGGCTGCCGCGGCCGGCGAGGCTTCGGCGGAAGACTGGGGACCGGGCGGATTCGGCGGGCTGAATCATCCGCGGAATCTCAACAAGCCGGTGATTGCGGCGGTTAATGGCATCGCCTGCGGCGGCGGTTTTGAGATCGTGCTGGGTACCGACCTCATCGTCATGGAAGAGCACGCAAGATTCGCATTGCCGGAAATTAATGTCGGCGTGCTGGCAGATGCGGGTTCAATCAAGTTGCGCCGGCGCATTCCGTACCATGTTGCGGTCGACATGCTGCTGACAGGTCGCTGGCTGGATGCGAAAGAGGCGCTGCAGTGGGGACTCGCGAATCATGTGGTGCCGAAAGGGCAGGCGTTGGCCAAGGCGCGCGAAATCGCCCGGCAACTGGCGGACGGGCCGCCGTTGCTGTTTCCCGCCATCAAGCAGCTGCTGCGCCACTCGGAAATGATTGCGGAACACGAAGCCTTTGCGCTGCACGATTCGCTCGACCTGGTGCAAAGGGTGGTGCGATCCGAAGATCTCAAGGAAGG
>JANNTO010000159.1:0-7622 GCA_031403675.1 Gammaproteobacteria bacterium
TGGCCGACGAAGGTGCGATAGGCGTGTTCGACCGATGCCTGCAGGATCTGGCGCGCCTCCGGGCCGAGTTCGCGGTCGAGTTCCGCCTGGCCCGCGAGCAGCGTGGTGCCGAATCCATCGTTGGTGATGCCGATCTTGGCGAGCGTGCGCTGAAACGTCGGGATCAGCGCATACACGCCGATCGAGCCGGTGATCGTGCTCGGCGCCGCGAAAATCCGGTCGGCGTCCATCGCGATGTAATAGCCGCCCGATGCGGCGACCGTTCCCATCGAGGCGACCACCGGCTTGCCGGCCTCGCGCAGCAATGCGACCTCGCGCCGGATCACTTCGGACGCCATCATGCTGCCGCCCGGACTGTCGATCCTGAGCACCACGGCGGAATAGTCATCGTCACGGCGGACCTCGCGCAGTAACGCCGCCAGCGTGTCGCCGCCGATCAGGCCCGGCGCTTGCTCGCCGTCCAGGATCTCGCCGGACGCGACGACCACGGCGACGGTCTGCGACGAGTTGTGCTCCATCCTCTGCTCGGAATGTACGAACGACAGGTAGGACTGCCAGTTGACCGCCTGATAACTGTCGGTGTCTTCGTCCACGCCAGCAACCGCAGCGACGATCTGGTCGAATTCCTCGCGGGTCTTGAGCCCGTCCACCAGGCCGCGCGCCAACGCATATTGCGCGAGGTCGCCGCCGCTCGCGCGCACGCCCGCTGCCGCCTCGTCGGCATAGGCCTGGATCAGCGCGGGTTCGAGCTTGCGGGCCGCGCCGACCTCGGTCTTGTAGCTGTCCCACAACGCGCCAACCCAGACCCGCGCGGTCTCCCGGTCCTCGGTCGACATGTCGGTTCGAGTCCACTCCTCGGGAGCGGACTTGTGGCTGCCGACTTTGAATACGTTTATGTCGACCGCGAGCTTGTCGAGGGTGCCGCGGAAATAAGTGCGGTAATAAGCGTAACCGTCCAGCAGCACGTAGCCCATTGGGTCCAGATAGACCTCATCGGCCTGCGCTGCCAGGAAATACTGGCGCTGCGTGAATCCCTGGCCGTAGGCGTAGACCTTCTTGCCGGTCTCACGGAACCAGCGGATCGATTGCGCGAGATCCTGGAGCATCGGCAGGCCGGCGCCCTCGAGATCGCTGAGCTCGAGCACCATGGCGTGGATGCGATCGTCGTCACGGGCCTGGTCCACCACGTCGATCAGGTCGCGCAACCGCGTTTCCGGGCGATCCTCGCCCGCGGCCCGGGCCAACGCCCGCTCGAGCGGATCGCCGGAGAGCTGCTCGACCAGATAGCCCTGTGGGGCAAGCACGAGTGCGGCGCTGCCCGGAATGAATGGCAACTCGGTCTGGCTTGCTGTGAGCAGAGCACCGAACAGGAACAGCAGCAACAGCAGGTGCAGGACTTTACGGATCCCGTCGAGGGCAAGCCATATGCCCTTCAGCACGGCCCAGATCGCACGCAATACGGGCATCGTCGCTACCTCAGCCGCCCAGCTTTTCCTCGATCCGCGCCGACTTGCCGGAACGATCACGCAGGTAATAGAGCTTGGCGCGACGCACTTTGCCGCGGCGCTTCACTTCGATTTCCGCAATCGCGGTGCTGTGCGTCTGGAAGACGCGTTCGACGCCTTCGCCGTGCGACACCTTGCGGACTGTGAACGAACTGTTCAGGCCGCGATTCTTGCAGGCAATCACGACGCCCTCGTAGGCCTGGACGCGCTCGCGCTCGCCTTCCCGGACCTTGACTTGCACCACGACGGTGTCGCCCGGTCCAAACGCTGGCAGCTTGCGCTTCATCGAGCGCAAATTCAGTTCCTGAATGATCTTGTTCATACGTGCATTCCCGGTTTCCAGTTGACTCTTGCACCCGCTCTCACCGCGGCGGTTCAATCCCCTTCGCGGCACAATATTCCTCGAGCAGCGATCGCTCGACGTCGGCCAAGCGCCGCGCACTCAGCAGGTCCGGCCGCAGCTGCCAGGTCCGGCCCAGCGCCTGTTGCAGCCGCCAGCGCCGTATCTCGGCATGGTGACCGGAGAGCAACAATGCCGGCACCGGCCGGCCCTCCCAGACTTCGGGCCGCGTGTAGTGCGGCCAGTCCAGCAGGCCATCGCCATGCGATTCCTGAGCGGCCGAGTCCTCATTTCCCAACACGCCTGGCAACAGCCTGGCGACCGCGTCAATCACCACCAGCGCCGGCAGTTCGCCGCCCGACAGCACATAGTCGCCGATCGACAGCTCCTCGTCGATCAGGGCATCCGACACCCGTTGGTCGATGCCCTCGTAGCGACCGGCCACCAGCGCGAAGGCCGGCAAACCGGCCAGCCGCCGCGCCTGCCGTTGCGTGAACGGCTGACCCTGCGCCGACAATCCGATCACCGGCGCGCCGGCCGGCAGCCGTGCTGCTGCGCTGCGAATCGCTGCCGCCAGCGGTTCCGGTTTCAACACCATGCCCGGTCCACCGCCGAACGGGCGATCATCCACGCTGCGATGCGGGTCGGCAGCAAAGTTGCGCGGATTCTCCGTGCCGACCTGCAACCGCCCGGAGGCCAGTGCCCGCCCGACGATCCCGGCGGCCAGGCCCGCCTCAATCAACGGCGGGAACAGCGTGACGACCTCGATCTGCATCTAGAACTCGGGGTCCCAGTCAACGGTGATGCGGCGCTGGCCAACATCCACCCGGAAGAGCTGTTGACCCCCGACCGGCACCCAGTGTTCACGTTCGCCGACTACCACCATCACCGCGTTCGCCGGCAGGTCATGAAAGTGATCCACGCACCCAAGGCGCTGTCCTTGCAGATTCACGACCTCGAACCCGACCAGGTCTTCCCGGTAGTACTCGTCCTTCTTGAGCGCTGGCAGCGCACTGCGCTCAACCCACACTTGCGGCCGCGCCGCCGCGATGGCGGCGTCGCGATCATCGATGCCTTCGATCCGCACGACCAGCCCCTTGCCGTGCCGGCGACCTTCGTAGTGTCGCAGTTCGCGACGGGCAGCTCCCGGCAGATCGGCCCGCCAGATCGGGTATTCGAGGATCTGTTCCGGGGGGTCGGTGAAGGAGATGACTTTCACCCAGCCACGCACGCCGAATGGCCCGGCGATGCGACCCAGCACGATCCGGCTTTGCTCCCGCCCGGACGCCCGTGACGGTGCCACCGATGTCACGAGGCGTCTGCCAGCCGCTCAGGCGGCCGCTTGTTTCCGCGCCGCGCTAACCAGCGTGCGGACCCGATCGGACATCGTGGCGCCGGTCGCGGTCCAATAGGCAATCCGCGGCAGATCCAGTTCGAGCCTGCGGTCCTTGCCGCGCGCGACCGGGTTGAAAAAACCGACCTGCTCGAGCACCGTTCCGCCCTGGCGCTTGCGGCTGTCGGTGACGACGACGTGATAAAAAGGCGAGTTCTTGCCCCCACGGCGTGTCAGTCGGATCGTGACCATCGGATGAGTCCCCCGCAGCCGCGCTGCGTCAGTTCTGGGGCTCGCGGGGCCCCGTCAAAGAGCCGCGCATTCTACTCAAATCTCCCCATCGAAGAAAGGCTGGCGCGGACCCGCGACCGATACGGCCCTAACGCGGCCCGCTGGCGCCCGGCCGGCGGCCGGACAGGCCCCGAAGCAGCTTCGCGAGACCCCCACCCTTCATCTTCTTCATGACTTTTTCCATCTGCAGGAACTGCTTCAGTAGCCGGTTTACCTCCTGCACCGGCACGCCGGCGCCGGTGGCGATCCGGCGCTTGCGGGACGCAGCAATGATCGCGGGCCGGCGCCGTTCGTGCGGCGTCATCGAGTTGATGATCGCGATCTGGCGCCGGATCGAGTTTTCATCGACCTGGGCGAGTGCGCCTGCCGGTAACGCCTGCGCCGGCAGCTTGCCGGCCAGCGCCGCGACGCCGCCCATGCGGTTGAACTCGGAGAGCTGATCGCGCAGATCGGTGAAATCGAAGCCCCGGCCCTTGCTCAGCTTGTCGGCCAGTTTTTTCGCCTGCTCCTGATCGACATTGGACTGGACCTGCTCGATCAGAGACAGCACGTCGCCCATGCCAAGGATCCGCGCGGCGACCCGGTCCGGGTGGAACACTTCGAGCGCATCGGTCTTTTCGCCGACCCCGATGAACAGGATCGGCTTGCCCGTCACCTGGCGCACGGACAACGCGACACCGCCACGCGCATCGCCGTCGGCCTTGGTCAGGATCACGCCGGTGAGCGCGAGCGCGGCATCGAAGGCGCGTGCCGCATTGACCGCGTCCTGACCCGCCATGCTGTCGACGATGAACAACCGCTCGGTCGCGCCGGTGGCGCGGTCGATCGCCTGCACCTCGTCCATCATCGCCGCATCCACGTGCAAGCGGCCCGCCGTGTCAACGATGACGACATCGTGCAGGTGACGGCGCGCATGCTCGATCGCTGCGACTGCGATATCGACCGGAGCCGTTCCGGCCGGCGCCTGGAAATACTCGCAATCCACCTGCCCTGCCAGACGCTCGAGCTGGGCCATTGCCGCCGGCCGATACACGTCGGTGCTCACCAGTAATGGCTTGCGGCGCTGCTGCATCAGCAGGTGACGTGCAAGTTTCGCGGCCGTGGTCGTCTTGCCGGCACCCTGCAGGCCCGCGAGCAACACCACGACCGGCGGCACTGCGTGCAGATTGAGGCCGCGGCCGGGTTCGCCCATCACCCGCGTCAGCTCTTCATGGATGATGCGGATGAACGCCTGGCCGGGTGACAGACTGCGCGTGACCTCGGAACCGATCGCGCGCACACGCGCCGCATCGGTGAAGGCCTTCACGACGGTCACTGCCACATCCGCCTCGAGCAATGCCAAGCGCACCTGCCGGAGCGTGTCGGCAATGTTTTCTTCGGTCAGGCGGCCGCGCCCACGCAGTGAATCGACGGCCTTGCCAAGACGGTCGGCGAGTGTGTCGAACATCAGGAAGTTGCCCAAAAAACCGTGCCGGCGCCGATTATAAGGCCGACCGCGCGCGGCTTCGCCGCGCCCCTGTACAATGATCCGGCGCGTCTGTGGAGTCAGCGTTCTTTGCGCGGATTTCTAGTCATCTTTCTCTATCTGGTCGCCGCCGCGGCAGCCATGCATGCCGCCCGGCGTGGCAGTTCGCGTGCCGTGCTGCGCGAACCCTCGTGGTACATCGCAATCGCCGCGCTGGTCGCGCACGCCTGCTGGCTCGCGGGCCAACTGCGTCCACTCGGCGCGACCACGCTCGCTCTCGCCGACAGCGCCTCGCTGATGGGACTCGCGATCGGCGCCGCCGGCACCCTGGCCCTGTTCGCGCCCCGTTTCCGCGGCATTGCTGCGCTCGTGCTCATTCTGGCCGCACTGCTCGCGGCCGGCACCGGCAGCTTGCCGCAGCCGCTTGACATCGTGCCGCGTGGCTGGCCACTCGGGGTTCACGCGGTGCTGGCGATGGGTTCGGCCGGGATGTTTGCGATCGCCGCGGTCCTGGTCGTGTTGCTGGCCTGGCAGGACTCCGAGCTGCGGCGCAAGCGCCCGGCACGCTGGCTTGCGACGCTGCCGCCGGTCGAAAGCCTGGAACGCGCATTGTTCTCCGTCATCACGACCGGCATGGCCGCGCTCACGCTCGCGATCGTCGTGGGACTCTTGTTCGTGACCAACCTGTTCCAGCAGCACCTGATTCACAAGGTCGTGCTCGCGCTGGTGGCCTGGGTGATTTTCGCCTTGCTACTGATCGGCCGCTGGCGTTTTGGCTGGCGCGGCCGCAAGGCCGCGCGCTACACGATCGCGGGTTTTGTCGTGCTTGCGATCGCCTACTTCGGCAGCAAATTCGTGCTGGAGATCCTGCTCGGACGACACTGGGGTTGAGCCGTTGAACAACCTTGGGACACTGGCCGCAGTCGCCGTGTCTCTGGCGCTCGCACTCGTGCTGCTCATCGGCCTGGTCGAAGTTGCGATGCCGTCCCTGCGTGCCCGCCACCGCCCCCTGGGTGGCGGGCGCAAGACACTGGCGCGCCGGTTGCAAAGGCGCATCGCATCGGAGCCGCGGCGCGCACGAATGGCGACGTCCTGGCTGCGCGCAACGCTGCTCGCAGCCCTGCTTGCCGGTATCGGATTCGCGCCGCATCCGGCACGACTGGCGGTCGCAATCGCTGCAACAGCGGGGCTTGCATTGCTGTTTCTGTTGCTGGGCAATGGCTGGCTGAGACGCGGCGGCAAAGCGGGCGAACAGGCTGCGCAATTCGCAGTGTGGCTGGTCGCGCCCTTCTTCCTGCTGCTGCGCCCGTCACCCGCGGCGCGCCCGTCGCCACCACGCGATCCCGCCGAGACCATCGCGGATCTCGCCGATGTGCTCGCGACCGAATCGGCCGAGCGCCAGCGCATGGTCGAGGCGCTGCTCGAACTCGAGCAACGCACGGTCGAGGACATCATGGTGCCGCGCAGCGAAATCGACGGCCTGGACAGTGCCGGCAACTGGGAAGACATCACTGCGCGATTGCGCCAGACAACCCACACGCGCATGCCACTCTATGATGGCGATCTCGATCGCATGCAAGGCATCGTGCACATGCGACTGGTCGCCAATGAACTGGCTTCCGGCCGCCTGACCCGCGAGCGACTGATCGAGATCGCTGCGCAACGCGAAGCGTTGTACGTGCCGGAGGGCACGACCCTGCATGACCAGTTGCTGCGATTCCGGCGCCTGCGCCGGCGCATCGCCTTCATCGTCGATGAATACGGCGATCTGCAGGGACTCATCACGCTTGAGGACATCCTGGAAGAAGTGGTCGGCGAATTCACGACCCAGCCCACGCCGCAACTCGCACGCATCAGCCAGCGTGCCGATGGCAGCCATGTCATACCGGGGGCGCTGGCGCTCAGGGAGATCAACCGCATGCTCGGCTGGAATCTTCCGACCGGCGGCCCACGCACGCTGTCGGGACTGATCGTGGAGCAGCTCGAGGCGATTCCGCAGCCCGGCATCAGTCTGCGGATCGGGGATCACGCAATCGAAGTGCTGCAGGTCGCGGACAACGCGGTGCGCACCGCGCGTATCTGGCCGGTGGCCGGCGGCGGCTAGGCCGGGCCGAGCGCGGCGAGCGCCTCGGAAATCCTCGCGGCGGCGACGATATCGAGGCCGTCCAGGGCCTGCCGCGGAACATTCGCGCGCGGCACAATGGCGCGACGGAAGCCGTGTTTCAGCGCCTCGCGCAGGCGCTCCTCGCCGTACGGGACCGGCCGGATCTCGCCGGTCAGGCCGAGCTCGCCGAAAACGACGAGATCCTGCGGCAATGGCCGGCCGCTCATGCTGGAAACAAGGGTCGCCACGACCGCCAGATCGGCCGCCGTCTCGGCGAGGCGCACACCGCCAACGACATTCACGAACACGTCGTGCGCGTGCAATGCGACACCTGCATGGCGGTGCAGGACCGCGAGCAGCAGGGCGACGCGGTTTGACTCGAAGCCGACCGCCACGCGGCGTGGGTTGGCCCGGGTAAAGCAGGCAGCAAGTGACTGGAAGAAAAACAAAACTTGTTTTTCCTGCCATCATCAGACCTTGCCGATGCTCGCCGCCTTGGAGGCAGAGCGTGTCGGATTCCCGTTGGACCGAGCGTGGTTGAATTCGCAGGCGGAATTTTCGCACGATTATTTCGCAGAGTTCAT
>JANNTO010000160.1:0-13954 GCA_031403675.1 Gammaproteobacteria bacterium
AAGCGCCTGACCTATCGGCGGACTGACGCGACCGCGTGAGGTCGCAGCGGAAATGGCGACCGAGGCCGTAAAGCTTGCTATCCGAGACATTCTTTACACGCATTGGATAGAAGCCAAGAAGTAGCTAAGGGAAACCTCATGGACCTAGGCTCAATCCAGGCAGCTATTGGCGGACTTCAGGCGGCAGGCAATATAGCGAAGTCGCTGGTGGACCTCCGCGATATCTCCATGCTTCAAAGCAAGACTGTCGAATTGCAGTCCGCAATTCTTGCCGCCCAGTCTAGTGCTCTTACTGCTCAATCTGAGCAATTCGGCCTGATTGATCGCATACGCAATCTTGAAGAAGAAGTGCGACGCATGGAAGCATGGGAAACCAAGAGACATCGATATGAGCTTAAAGAGATCACTGCTGGAACGTTTGCTTACGCTCTGAAGGAAGGCGTGCAACCACCCGAACCATTTCATCGCGCTTGTGCAAACTGCTACGCACGCTCGGAAATATATATCTTGCAAGAGCGATACCATCCTATTGGTAGAGCAAAAAGTGTTGGCTGCGACAACTGCGGCGCAGAAATCTATACATCCGGTGTTTGGAATGCCGCGCACACGCCGAGGGTGATAACCCGCAGGCCGCGATAGTGATGGAAGATAGATTCCATGGGGACGACCCGATCACCGGCATGAAGATGCGCGGCGAAGATGAGGAATTCGAGCGCGCATTAGGTCAATTCATGATTGCGTGGGCAGATGCAGAAGCCGAACTGCTCCGCGTCTTGATTCACTACACGCGAGTTAGCAAAGGTATAGGAAGGGCTATTTTCTCTGGTACGCGAGCCAAGGCGATGATTGATTTCATGAGAAACGTCATCCACAACGAAGGAATGCCGGAGAATCGCGCGAGCGACCTGGAGCATGTATTTGCACAAATGGTGCTTATCAACACCATGCGTGATCACTTAATCCATCATGTGTCCGACAGCTATTCCTTCAAAGAGACAGGAATTAAGAGTCGTAGCAAATGTTAGAACAACGAGAATTGGAGACGCAAAAGGCTTTGAAATCGGTGCCACGATCATCAGACAGATGACTTGGGATCTCTACGGAATTGCCAATCACCTGAACATGCACTGGAGTCAGAAATCTGAGACGTTTCTACCGTGGCGGGAAAATAATCCGAGCGACGAGCCGACTCCATGGCTGTATAAACCGCCTCAACCAGTTCCAAGGTGGGAGCAGAATCCTCTAGCTCCTCAAAAACAGACGCGCCAGCCAAAATCATCTCGTAAGAAATGATTATTTCGCTGGAGCCTTTTTCGGTAACCCATTCTTTGTCCGCTGCTTCGGATCTGGCGGCATCCTGAGAAGATTCCGCAGCACCTCGTCCCGCTTCTGCTCGTTCGTTTTGAGCGTGCTCATACGTCCCATACTCTAGGCGGTTGTTAGGCTCATCGGGCTCATAACCGGCTGTATCGTCTGGCATGGCCTGTGGTACGTCAAGTATATATTCTGGATATTCATCCAGTCCCCGGGGATGGCTACGGTCCTTGATTATGTGAAGCCGTTCGCGGATTGGCCGCGCCGGCTCCGTTACCGTTTTGCTGGGCGCCGACTGCCCGATTGGACCCGGTAAGCCGATGAGTGACGAAGACCAGGGCAAGAAGATTTCCGACGATGCGAAGGAAATGTCGCATTACGCGGAACAGCAACGCCTCGGACACGGCCGCATCGAGTTCGACGAACTCGGCAATGCGATCTGGGTTCCGCACGCGGGCGTGAGCGGCGAGGAGGTCATGCGCCGACTGCTCGACGATCCGAACCTGGCATTCAGCAACGAGTATTCGCAAGGCACCCAGAAGCGCATCGAGAAGAATCCGCAGGGCGTGAAGAAGGGCTACGACCCTTACGACAGCGGCCTGCTGGTCAAGAAGGAATGGAAGAAAAAGAAAGACCTGCGCCAGCTGGCGCAATGGATCAAGACCCGCAAACCGAAGGATGAATAACGACTGTTGACCGGTCCGGGTCCGGCGTGCACGCTCGCACGCATGGACGAATTGACGCTGGTAATCGGTACCTGCAACTACAGTTCCTGGTCGTTGCGCCCCTGGCTGCTGCTCCGGCATCTCGGCCTGAATTTCAAGGCCAGGCAATATCATTTCGGTACGCCCGAGTTCGCTAGCGAAGTACCGAAACTGTCGCCGACGCGCATGGTGCCGGTGCTGATTCACGGCGCGCGGCGCATCTGGGAATCCCTCGCGATCTGCGAGTACGCATCCGAACTCGCGGGCGGTCGCGGCTGGCCCGCAGACCAGGGACGCCGGGCGCTCGCCCGTTCGGTCGCGACCGAAATGCACGCCGGATTCCACACGCTGCGTGCCACCTGCCCGATGAACGCGCGAGCCACCGGCCGGCGCGTGCCGATGACGCCACCGCTCGAGCAGGACCTGCGACGCATCGACGCAATCTGGTCCGGCTGCCGCCGCGACCACGGTGAACGCGGTCCGTACCTGTTCGGAGATTTCAGTGCGGCCGACGCCATGTACGCTCCCGTGGTACTGCGCTTCCGCAGCTACGGCCTGCCATTGACCGAGCTCGCGGCGCGCTACCAGGAGACGATGCTCGCGGACCCACACCTGCGCGAATGGATACAGACTGCGAGCGAAGAAACAGTCTTCGTTCCGCATGAGGAAGTCGGTGTCGGCGCCTGAACCGGCATCCACAATGAGCTGGGCCAGCGCGCTCGGTTGCGGTGAGCGACTCGAGGCCGCGGTCGCCGACGCGGGCGAACAATTGCAGGGTGCCACCGCAGCCCGGCAGCCCGATCTCGTGTTCGCATTCGTTTCCGCAGCCTATGACGCCGCCATCGAGAAGCTGCCGCAGTTGCTCCAGCCTTTGTTCGGCAACAGCCTGCTGTTCGGCAGCAGCGCCGGCGGGCTGATTGGCGGCGGCAGCGAGGAAGAGGAAGAACCGGGTCTTGCGCTGCTGTGCGGGCACTTGCCCGATGCATCGTTCACGACGCTGCATATCGAACAGGCGACGATGCCGCCGCTCTCGTCCTCGCGCGAGAACTGGTGGCGGCTGCTCGATCTCGAACCGGAATCCGCAGCGAGTTTCGTGCTGCTTGCGGATCCCGGAACAATCGACGCCGAAGCCTGCGCGCGCGGCATCGATCGCGCGTTCCCGGGCTCTGCAGTGATTGGCGGCCTCGCGAGTGGCGTACAGGAACCGGGCGCCGCACGACTGCTGGCCAGCGGCGAGATCCATCGCACCGGCGGGGTGCTGCTGGCGCTGAGCGGCAACGTCGTGATCGATCCGGTCGTTGCACAGGGCTGCAGGCCCATTGGGGATCCATTATTTGTCACGGCCTGCGAGGGCAATCTGATCCACGAGCTTGATGGACGCCGGCCGCGGGATCTGCTGACCGCCATGTTCGCGACGCTCGATGCAGCAGACCGCGCGCGCTTTGGCGATGCGCTGTGCATCGGTCTCGCGTTGCCCGGCCCGCGCCAGGTCATCGGCGCCGGTGATTTTCTGATGCGAAACGTGCTCGGCCTCGATCCGGACAGCGGCGCCTTGTGGATCGGTTCGCGCATCGCAGCAAATGCCGTCGTGCAGTTCCACCTGCGCGACGGCCACTCCGCCTCGCAGGAACTCGAAACGCGCCTCGCCACTGCCCTCGCCGGCCGCTTGCCGCCGGTGGCCGCATTGTTGTTTGCCTGTGCCAGCCGCGGCCGCAGCATGTTCGGCGTGACCGGGCACGATTCCGGCACGTTACGCCGCATGATCGACATTCCAGTGGCCGGCATGTTCAGCGCCGGCGAGATCGCCCCGATCCAGGGCGCAACCTTCCTGCATGGCTACTCGAGTGCCTTTGGGTTGATCAGGCCGCGGGCCGTCAGCGCCTCCTGATAGAATCGGGCGCGCTTTTTTCCTGGAGATTCCCGCAATGCGACGCTGGTTGCTGGTCACCGCAATGGCGGCCTTGCCCTTGTTTTCGTCGGCCGAGCCACGCGGCTTCACAGCGGCCGATCTCGTGACGCTCGCCCGCATCAGCGAGCCCGCGCTTTCGCCCAACGGCCGGCAGCTCGTCTTCACGCTGCGCGAGACCGATCTCGCGGCCGACCGCGGACGCAGCGATCTCTGGTTGCAGGACGTCGACGATGCAGCGGCGCCGCGCCGGCTCACCAGTAGCGCGGAGAATGATGGCGCAGCCGATTGGGCGGCCGACGGCAAGGGCATCTACTTCCTGTCCTCGCGATCGGGATCCCCACAGGTCTGGTACCTGGCGACGGCCGGCGGCGAAGCGACCCAGGTCACGATGCTGCCACTCGACGTCGGGGGTTTCCGCGCTTCGCCGCAGGGCGATCGTCTGTTGCTCGCGATTGAAGTCTTCCCGGACTGCAGCGATCTTGACTGCACGAAGCAGCGCCTGGATGAGCGCAAGTCTGCGCAGCAGCATGGACAGGCCTATGACCGGTTGTTCGTGCGTCACTGGGACCAGTGGAAAGACGGCCGGACCTCCCAGCTTTTCTCCGTTGCGATTGAAGCCGGGGCCAGGGCGACCGGGAAACCGGTGCCGCTTTCGGCTGCGCTCGACGCCGACGTTCCGTCCAAACCCTTTGGCGGCCGCGCCGACTACAGCTTCAGTCCGGATGGCAAGCAGGTAGTATTCGCCGCGCGGATTCGCGGCCGTATCGAATCAATCTCGACAAATTTCGACATCTGGCGCGTGCCGGCTGACGGCAGCGCGGCGCCCGTGAACCTCACCGGCGACAACCCGGCGTGGGACGCGCAACCGGCTTATTCGCCCGACGGCCGACTGCTCGCGCACCTGGCGATGGGACGCCCGGGCTTCGAAGCAGACCGTTTCCAGCTCGTGGTGCGCGACGCCGCGACCGGTGCGATCCGTTTCACGACGCAGGACTGGGATCGTTCGATCGGCGCGTTCCGCTTTTCGGCCGATGGCCGCCGTGTCTATGCAGTGACCGATCATCTTGGCCAGCATCCGCTCTGGTCCATCGCGCTCGGCGATGGCTCGCGGCAGATGCTGACGCAGGCGGGCAACGTGAGCGAGTTCAGCATCGCGCGCGATCGCATCGTGTTCGCAATGCAGGATCTGGGCGCACCTGCGGATCTCTACCTGATCGCGGGGCGCGCCGCGCCGCGCCGCCTGACGGAAACCAGCGCCACGCGCCTCGCCGACGTGCGCTTCGGCGCTGCCGCGCAATTCAGTTTTGCCGGCGCCGGTGGCGAAAAAGTCTATGGCTACGCGGTCAAGCCGTGGAACTGGGAACCGGGCCGGAAGTATCCATTTGCCTTCATCGTGCACGGTGGCCCGCAGTCGAGTTTTGCCAATACCTGGAGCTATCGCTGGAATCCCCAGGTTTACGCGGGCGCGGGTTATGGCGTGGTGTTCGTCGATTTTCACGGCTCCACCGGCTACGGTCAGGCATTCACCGATTCGATCAGTAACGACTGGGGCGGCAAGCCGCTCGAGGATTTGCAGAAGGGATTCGCAGCGGCGCTTGAGAGCAACTCCTGGCTCGATGGCGACCGCGCCTGCGCGCTCGGCGGGTCTTACGGTGGCTACATGGTCAACTGGATCGCCGGCAACTGGCCGGAACGATTCCGCTGCCTCGTCAATCACGCCGGCCTGTTTGACCACCGCCTGATGTACTACTCGACCGAGGAGCTCTGGTTTCCGGAGTGGGATCACGGCGGGCCGTATCACGACAATCCCGCCGCGCACGAGAAATCCAACCCGGTGAATCACGTGCTGGCCTGGAAGACTCCGATGCTCGTAATCCACGGCGCGCTCGACTATCGCGTGCCCTACACGCAGGGGCTTGCAACCTACACGGCGTTGCAACGGCGCGGCATCGAAAGCCGCTTGTTATTCTTCCCGGACGAAAACCACTGGATCCTGAAGCCCGCGAACAGCCTGCAGTGGCATGAGGAAGTGCACGGCTGGCTCGACCGACACCTGCGCTAAAAAAGGGGACGTTACCTTTAGAAAAAGGGGACGTTACCCTTTTCTCTTTTCTCGTGGGTATTCATGCGCGCAATGAGAAAAGGGTAACGTCCCTTTTTTCCTTTTAGCTAGTCAACGCGCCACTCAGCGCGGTAGGCACGGCCGAGTGAAATGATCCGTTGCAGGAGTTCCGGATACGCGATGCCGTCGTGCAGCGCGGCGTCCGCGAAATCCTCCTCCTGCTCCAGATTCGGATTCGCGTTGGCCTCGAGCACGAATGGCGTGCCGTCGGCGCGAACGCGGAAATCGATGCGCGCATAGCCGGTCAGGTACAGCGCGCGATAGACCCGGCGGGCGAATCGGTCGAGGCGCTCGGTCAGTCCCGACGGCAGGTTTTCGGCCTTGCCGCTCGTGATCCCATGCCGGGTCTGATACGCGCGATCCCATTTTGCCTTGCGGGTCGCAATGGCCGCGCGGCCGGCTTTCAGCTCACCGAAAATGAACTCCCACGGGGTCAGCGTCCGGATGCGTTCGTTGCCAAGCACGCCGACGTAGAGTTCGCGGCCTTCGATGTACTCCTCGACCAGCGCGTCCGACATCGTGTGCTCGTGGATGAACCCGATGCGTTCGCGAAGGTGCATCGCATCTTCGACGATCGAGGCCTGCGAAATCCCGAGTGAGGCGTCTTCGGTCGCCGACTTGACGAACAGCGGATAACGCAGCCGCCGAGGTATGCGGATCGCGCCGCCACGCCGGAACAGCGCAAATTGCGGAGTTGGGATCCGGTGATAGGCCAGGATCTGCTTCGACAGCACCTTGTCGCGCGACAGCATCATGCCGCGCGGATTGCAGCCGGTGTAAGACTGGCGCAGCAGCTCGAGATAGGCGACGACATGCTGGTCGTAGGTGACGATGCCACCGAATTCCTCGAGCAGGTTGAAGCAGATCTCGGGCTGCCAGTCCTGGATGGACGCGCGCAGTTCAGTCAGGCTGTCGCCGATTCCGACCGGCCGGACGTCGTGTCCGGAACGGCGTAGGCAACTGATCACGTCGAACTCGGTGCGGTACTCGGCGGCGTCCTGCTCGCGCACGCCCTCGAGTGAGTCGGGGGGCACCAGCGTCTCATGGACCAGGACCAGAATGCGCCGCTTCTGCATCGCGGGTCAGCCGCCGGCCTGACGCAGCACCGCATCGTGCAAGGCATCGGCGAGCGCTTCGATCTCCGCACTGCGCGCGAGGCTGCCGCGCCACGCCGACGGCAATGCAGATGCACCGTAATGCGCGCCGGCGAGTTGCCCGACGATCGCCGCGACCGTGAAGCGATCGCCACCTTGGCTTGCAGCAGCCTGCAGGCAATGCACCAGGTCGGGTCCGCTGTCGAATGCCCACAGTGCTGCCTCGAGCGCGGCTGCGGCTGCGTTCTCGCCGGACACCATGTTCCTCGGCTTGCGGCCACGCCATGAGCCCGTGGCGATCTCCCGGATGCGTGCTCGCAGCACCCGCGAATCCCAGTATCCCGGCGTCGGACTCCACAGCGGCGCGAGCAGCGCGGCTTTCTCTGCGCCCGCCAGCGCGCCGACCAGTAGCGCCGCAAGATACCTGACGGCGTCGAGCGCAAGCGGTGCCTGGTGCGTGACTCGCGCGCAGTTGATTGCCGTCTCGATCGCAGCACGCGGATCGCCGACATGCCACGCAACCGCCGGTCCGATGCGCGCCAGCGGCTCCGCGGCGGCGAGTGCCGGATCGTGCGAGCCCGCATAGGGATTGCCGGTCCATTGCGCCGTCGCGAGCGCGCGTTGCGTCGCGGCGCTGATGCCGATGCAGGTGCCGGTGCTCGACCAGCGCCCGGTACGGTGCCACGCGCGGTAGCGCTCGACCTGGTCGCCGGCATCGTGGCCGCCTTTCGCGATCAGGCTCTCGGTCAGGCATAGCGCCATCGCGGCGTTGTCCGACCAGGCACCGGTCGGCAAGCCATGCACGGCATGGCCGAGCGCATCGCCGGCGGCCAGTCCGATCAGCAGGCCGCGAATCCGGTCGCGCAGGTCGCCGGTCGGAACGTCCTGTGGAGTCGCGCTCGCAACCGGTGCCTGCAGACTCCGCATCGGCTGCCAGTCCCGCACGTAATCGGCTTGCGCGTCGGTCTCCGGGACGGTGGGCCACGACTGTGAACGCGCGCTGCCGCGCCAGCGTTCGTTCAGGCGCGCCAGCGCGGCATCGCCGCTTTCGCCCCGGCTTGAGAACCAGCAGCCTGCGACCAGGTTGGTGCGGCCGATGCCGGCGCGGCAGTGCAGGTAGATTACCCGCCCTTCGGCGAGTGCTGCGTCAAGCTCATCCAGTATTTCCTGCATCTGCTCCGCAGATTGCGGCAGGCCGTGATCGGGAATCGGCTTTTGCAGGTAGACCACCGGATCGCGAGCGTACGGTCCGGGCAGGAATCGCTCGTATGCGTCCATCTCGCCGGGCTCGGTCAAATCGATGAAGCAGTCGATACCGGCGTCCTGCAACCGTTGCAGCCGGTCCAGCGTCGCTTCCTCGCTCGCGCCTGCCGGATACTCGCCGGCGAGGATGCGGCCGGGCTCGACCCAATAGCAGTTCGCGAGTGGCGGCGGCTCGCGCGTCACGTCAGCTGCCGGGGCCGGCGGGGGTGCGCTCGAGTGCGGCGAAATCGAATGCCTCCGGATCAGCGAGGTGCGAAGGCTCGACATTGCGCAATGCGGTAAAGATCGAATCGACGCGCCCCGGATTCTCGCGCTCCCAGTCCGCGAGCATGCGGCCAATCGCCTTGCGCTGCAGGTTCGGCTGGGAACCGCACAGCGTGCAAGGAATGATCGGGAATCCACGGGCACGCGCATAGCGCGCAATCTCGCGTTCCGGCACGTAGCACAACGGCCGGATCACCACATTGCGGCCGTCGTCGGAGCGCAGCTTCGGCGGCATCGCCTTCAGCCGCCCGCCGTGAAACAGGTTCAGGAACAGGGTTTCGATGATGTCGTCGCGGTGATGGCCGAGCGCAATCCGTGTGTAGCCGTGCTCGTGCGCAAAGCGATACAGGGCGCCGCGCCGCAGCCGGCTGCACAGGCCGCATTGCGTGCGGCCCTCGGGTATCACGCGGCGCACCACACTGTAGGTGTCCTGCTCGATGACGTGATACGACACACCGAGCGATTCGAGATAGTCCGGCAGCACGCGCGCCGGAAAGCCCGGTTGCTTCTGGTCGAGATTGACCGCGCATAGTTCAAATGAAACCGGCGCCGAGCGCTGCAGCGACAGCAGCATGTCGAGCAGCGTGTAGGAATCCTTGCCGCCGGAGAGGCAGACCATCACGCGCTCGCCCGCGCCAATCATGTTGAAATCGGCGATCGCCTTGCCGACCAGGCCCCGAAGCTGCGCTGCAAGGCGGCGGAAGTTGGCGGATGTTTCGCTGGGCGCGGGGATCATGCCGACATTCTAGGTTCCCGAGACATACTTGCGCTCCAGATAGCGCAGGAACGGCGTCGCCGACAATTCGCGCCCGGTCGCATGCCGCACCAGCTGCGGCAGGCCAAGGCTCGCGCCCATCGAGTGCACCCGCTCACGCAGCCACGCAAACAGCCCGCCGAACTGGCCCGCAGCGATCTCTGCCTCTATGCCCGGCTGCTGTTCCCGGATCGCTTCCCAGAGCTGGCCGGCGATCACGGCGCCGACCCCGTAGGAAGGGAAATGCCCGAACGAACCGCCCGCCCAGTGAATATCCTGCAGGCAGCCTTCGAGATCGGTCGCCGGCACCAGGCCGAGCCGGTCCGACGACAGCGCGTTCCAGGCGTCACGCAGGTCTTTGACCGCAAGATCACCGGACAGCAGGCGACGCTCGAGTTCGTAACGCATCCAGATGTGGGTCTGATAGGTGAGTTCGTCCGCGTCCATGCGGTTGGTGCCGCGCGCGACACGATTGAGATGCCGGTACAGGTTTTCCTCGGACCACTCCGGACCGGCCGCGCCATAGTGCTTTTCGAGCAGCGGCCGGAGGAACGTCACAAACGCGCGGCTCCTGCCGACCATCATCTCGAGCAGCAGTGACTGGCTTTCTTCCATCGCCATGCCGCGATCCTGGCCGACCGGCTGATCGACCCATTCCGATGGCAGGCCCAGGTCGTAGAGCGCCTGGCCGGTTTCATGCAGGGCGCCCAGCAGCCCCTGAAACGGATCCTTCAATACAAAGCACGTCGCGACGCGGATGTCGCCCGGCACGCCCTCGGTGAACGGATGAGCGCTCTCGTCGAAGCGACCGCGATCGAACGGGAAACCGAGTGCTTTCATGACGTCGGTGCACAGGCCGCGCTGGCGGCTGACGGAGAAACGACCTTCGATGCGCGCGGCGGGAGCCGCCGCCTGCAAGTCGATGGCCTCCGTCACGAGTCCCGGCAGGCGCCGCGTCAACGGCGTGAAGATCGCCTCGATGTCGCGCGACAGCAGCCCCGGCGTGAACTCGTCCGCGAGCGCGTCCCAGGGATCCAGCGAGAACCGCTGCGCCAGCAGCTCCGCCTTGCTACGCACCAGCTTGACCGTCTCATCGAGATGCGGCACCAGTACGCCGAAATCATTCGCCTCGCGTGCTTCGCGCCAGCGCGCCTCGGCCTGCGCAAAGGCCTTGGCCATGCGTGTGATCAGGGACGGTGGCGTCGCAATCGCATGATCGTGCAGCCGGCGCATCTCGCGCAGGTTTGCGCCTTGCCAGTCTTCCAGCGAACGGGCGTTCGCGTCGGCGCGATCAAGCAGGCGGGAGATGCGGGGCGAGACCAACAGCGTATGGCACTCGATCTGCAACGCCGCGAGCTGGTCGCCGCGCACATCGGCGCTCGCGCGTGGCATGGTCACGGCGGCATCCCAGCGCATCAGCGCCAGCACTCCGCGGAAGGCATGGAGCCTGCGGAATTCCTGCTCGAGCTGCTGGTAGGGGGTCGCCGTCGCCACGCGCTGCTCCTTGGCCACCGGGGGCGTCGAGCCACGCCGGGCGCGGGCCGTGCCAGTCGTACCCCGGTTTCCACCAGAGACCGGCTTGCAGGACCCGATGAGTTGAGCCCCGCAGGACCTGCGAGGCTTTTATTCGACCGTCGATTCTACCAGTCGAAGCCCTGGAACCCGGGGTAGCGCGGTTACAAAGTCTTATTTTTCAATTACTTGGATGGATCCGGCTTGGCTTGACACTGCCGCGGCGGCAGTCGCAGCAGTCTCGTCTCCCCGCAGGCGCTGGATGATGCCTGCCAGGTAGCGTGGTGAGCGGTGGTCGCGCGCGACCAGCGCGTAAACCGCGGGCACCACGAACAGCGTCAGCAGCACCGAAATCGTCGTGCCGAAAAACACCACGACGCCGATCGGCTCGCGCTGCTCCGCCCCGGCGCCGGAGGCGAGCAGCAGCGGCAGGGAGCCGAAAGCCGTGCACAGGCTGGTCATCAGCACCGGGCGCAACCGCATGGTCGCCGCGCGCACCACCGCCTCGACCCGGTCGAGTCCCTGGTCGCGCAGCTGATTGGCGAGCTCGACGATCAGCACGCCGTTCTTCGCGGCGATGCCGATCAGCATGACCATCGCGATCTGGCTGAAGATATTGAGCGACATCGGCTGACCGATAGCGGCGTACAGCCACAGCCCGACGAATGCGCCGATGACGGCGAGCGGCACCGTCGTCATGATCACCGCCGGGTGCTTGAAGCTCTCGAATTGCGCGGCGAGCACCAGGAATACGATCGCGATCGCAAACACGAACGTGATCCAGAGCTGGCCCTGCGTGCGCAGATACTCGCGCGACTCGCCATCGAATGACAACCGGGCGGCCGGCGGCAGTTCCTGACGCACCAGGTCCTGGAAGAATTGCACCGCCTCACCCATCGTATAGCCCGGCGCCAGGTTCGAGCTGACCGTGATGGAACGCAGGCGGTCGAAACGATTGAGCTGCACCGGGCCGACCGTTTCTTCCAGCGTGATCAGGTTGGCGAGCGGCACGAGTTCGTTGCCGCGGCTCGAGCGCACATAGAGATTCTGCAGGTCGGACGGCGAGGCACGATCCGAGGCCTGTCCCTGGATGATCACGCGGTACTCGCGGCCGCGGTCAATGTAGGTCGTGACGATGCGCGAACCCAGCACGGTCTCGAGTGTCCGGCCGACGGTCTCGAGCGAGATGCCGAGTTCGGCGGCACGGTCGCGATCCACGGCGACCTGAATCTGGGGTTTGCGTTCGCGATAGTTGGTATCGACGCCGGCGAGGCCCGGGTTGGCCCGCGCTGCGTCGAGCACGATGTCGCTCCATTGCGCCAGCGTCTCGTAGTCCGGTCCGCCGATGATCACCTGGACCGGCCGGCCGAAGCCACTCGAGGCAAGGCCCTGTGGCGCGTAGATGCTGGCGCGTACCCCTGGCAGCGCCGCGAGTGGCGCCGTCAGGGATGCGGCGATCTCAGCGGAACTGCGCTCGCGTTCGCGCCAGTCCTCCAGTATCAGGAAGCCGTTCGCCTCGTTCACCTCGGTGCTGCCACCGAAACCGCTGCCGATGCGGATCGAGAAGCGACGGATGTCGCCATGGGCCCGCTGCTCGCGGAACAGGATCTGTTCGGCGGCCTGCAACTGGCGCTCCGTGTAGTCGAGGCTCGATCCTTCCGGCGCGATGAGCTCGATACGCAGGATGCCGCGGTCCTCGGCGGGCGCGAACTCGCGCGGCAGCAGCACGAACGCGACGATTGCCAGCGCGACCAGTGCCAGAGTGCCGCCGACCACGTGCCAGGGCCGGCGGATCAGGTGCTGCAGTCTGCGCTCGTAGGCCCCCGCCAGCGCACGGAAGAAACCATCCAGGCGCTGCGCAAATCGGGTCCGCTGCTCACCCTCGCGGAACATGCGCGAGGCCATCGCCGGTGTCAGCGTGAGCGCGATCAGGCAGGAGAACGCCACCGCCGCCGCCAGCGTGAAGCCGAATTCCCGGAACAGCCGTCCGATGGCGCCCGGCAGGAACGAGATCGGCACGAACACCGAGATCAGCACCAGCGTCGTCGCGATTACCGCGAAACCGATTTCACGGCTGCCGTCGAGCGCGGCGAGCAAGGGCTTCTGCCCGGCCTCGATGCGGCGGAAGATGTTTTCGAGCACGACGATCGCATCGTCCACAACGAGCCCGATCGCGAGCACCATGCCGAGCAGTGTCAGCACGTTGACCGAGTAGCCCATGACGTCCATGAACAGGAACGTCGAGATGATCGAGATCGGGATCGTCACCGCGGGCACCAGTGTCGCGCGTGCGTTGCCGAGGAACAGGTAGATAACCGTGAGCACGATCGCGAGCGAGATGCCAAGCGCAATCTCGACCTCGCTCAGCGACGCATCGATGAACACCGCCCGGTCCACGTTGATGGACAGGATCATTCCTTCCGGCAATCCGGACTGGATACGCGCCACGGTCTCGCGCACCAGCTGTGCGACCTCGAGCGTATTGGCCTTTGAAATCTGCTCGATGCCGATGCTGATGCCCGGCAGGCCCATGGTGCGGGAAACGCTGCGTTCGTTCTCGGCGCCGAGCTCGACGCGCGCCACGTCGCCGAGGCGCACGACGTAGCCGTCCGGGCCACGGCCGAGCGCGAGCCGCCGGAAATCCTCGACCCGCGCCAGCCCGGTGTCGGTGCGCAGCGAGAATTCGCGCTCGGTCGATTCCAGACGGCCGGCCGGCAACTCGACATTCTCGCGCCGCAGCGCGTCCTCGAGATCCGCGACCGTCAGCGCCCGAGCCGCGAGCGCCTGGCGGTCGATCCAGATGCGCACCGCCTGGCGCCGCGCGCCCCTGAGGTCGACGCGTGAAACCCCGGGGATTGCCGAGAGCTGGTCGATCAGCACGCGCTCGGCGTAGTCGGTCAGCTCGAGCACCGACATGCGGTCGCTCGACAGGTTCAGGAACACGACCGCCTCGGGCCCGGACTCGGATTTCTGTATTTCCGGCGGACTGGCCTCTTCGGGCAGGTCGTCGATCACGCG
>JANNTO010000161.1:0-7829 GCA_031403675.1 Gammaproteobacteria bacterium
CCCATGGCGAACGGCGCTCCAGGGCCGAGATCCTGGTCAAGAATTGCAGGCCGACCGTTGCGTGGGCGCTACAGCCTTGGTGTCGCGCCGATCGAGATATGAATTCGGCCGAAAAAATATAACTGCTTGAATAATAGGTAATTTAGTCTGGTCTATGCGGGTGATCGAGTCGAATCCAATGTTCCCTACCGCACAGTCTGGCGTAGCCATTCACCCAATAATAGTTGCATTACTCAATGCTTTACCGCATGATTCTCGCGTAACTAACGGAAGTAACAAGAGAAAGTAAAAATACAAATGATAGGTCATGCGATGTCAAGAAATGTGCTTTGCGCCATTGCGTTTTCGACAATGAGCCAAGGCGCCTATTCGCAGACTCTGCCGCTGCCCGGTGCGGGGCAACAACTGCGGGAGATACCGCCCGCGCCAGTGTTGCAGAAGTCACTTCCGGAAATCCGCATCGAGAAGGGCGCGCCACCGGCCGGTCCGGCTGCCGAACAGCAGAGATTTCTGGTGCAGTCGCTGCGTGTCACAGGGCAAACCGTGTATTCCGAAGCCGAAATGGTTGCCATCACAGGGTTCAGTGCAGGCGGCGGGCTGACGCTTTCGCTTTCCGATCTGCGCGGCATGGCGGCAAAGATTGCGGACCATTACCACAAGAACGGATATTTCGTGGCGCAGGCCTACCTTCCCGCGCAGGACATCAAGGACGGCGCCGTGACGATCGCCGTGCTCGAGGGCCGCTACGGCAGCGTCACGCTGCGCAACCAGACCAACCTCTCGAACTCATTGGCGAGCGGCTTGCTCGAAGGGGTGAACAGCGGGGACACGATCGCGATCGCGCCGCTTGAGAACCGCCTGCTGCTGCTGTCCGACCTTCCCGGCGTGAACGTGAAGTCCACCCTGGTTCCCGGCACGGCGGTCGGCACGTCCGACCTGCTCGTCGACGTGACGCCGGGGCGGCGCGTGACGGGAACCGTGGAAGCCGATAACGCGGGCAACCGGTACACCGGAGAGGAGCGCCTCGGGGCGACGATAAACATAAACAATCCCTTCGGCCTGGGCGATGTCGCGGGCCTGCGCGTGCTGACTTCCGGCTCGGGGCTGAACTATGGCCGTGCGTTCTACCAGGCGCGCGTCGGCAAGGCGACGCTGGGCGTCGCCTACTCCGCTCTGAATTACGAGCTTGGCAAGGAATTCAAGCCCCTGCAGGCCCACGGCACAGCCGAGGTCGCGAGCATTTACGCCAGCTATCCGCTGATCCGCTCGCGCAATACCAACCTTTATGGCCTGATCGAATATGACCACAGGACCTTTCAGGACAAGGTGGACACGGCTGCGGCGCCGTTCAACGTCACCGACAGGAAGGCGGACGTCTTGATCGGAAGTCTCTACGGCAACCACCGCGACGGTTTCGGCTTCGGCCGTGGCGGCGTGAACACTTATTCGCTCACCTTGAGTTCCGGCGACCTAGACATCCAGACCCCGTGGGCGCTGGCCGCGGATGCGGCGACGGCGCGGACCAACGGGCATTACGGCAAGCTTGCGTACAGTGCCGCGCGGCTGCAAAACGTGACCGACAGCATCTCGCTATACGCCGCGATCAACGGGCAGTTTGCCTCGAAGAACCTCGACATCTCGGAGAAAATGGGGCTGGGTGGCATGTACGCGGTGCGCGCCTATCCAGTGGGCGAAGCCTATGCGGACGAGGGTTACATCGTGAATCTGGAGGCGAGGTGGCGGCTGCCGAAGTTTTCGCAAAGCCTGCCGGGCCAGATTCAGCTGGTCGGTTTCATCGATACCGGCGGGGTGACGATCCACAAGAATCCCTGGACTTCGATCGACAACCACAGGACCCTCAGCGGTATGGGTCTCGGGCTCACCTGGGCGGACTACAACAGTTTCGCGGTGAGCACGTATTACTCCTGGAAGCTGGGCAATGCGGTGGCGACCTCTGCCCCCGACAAGAACGGCCGGTTCTGGATCCAGGGCGTGAAGTTCTTCTGATTGCGTCGCGCCTGATCGTCGCTTAGCGCGGCGATTGCAGTTTCAATCCCCGGTTCAACTAGGTCCCTCCCGGGCCGGCGGCGCAAAACCTTCCGCCGTATGTTCGCTGGCGCACAGTCGTTTGCGCCTCAACGAGTAAAAATCTTTCCTACATAACGGAAAGAAAACACCATGAACTGCACGTACCGATCGGCCCGCAACGACCAAACAACGCGCTTCGCCCTCAAAGGGCTGGCGCTTTCCCTGATGCTGGCGTTCGGCTCGAGCGTCTACGCTCTGCCAACCGGCGGCGCGGTGTCGGCGGGCAGCGCGACCATCGCTGGCGCCCCCGGCACCATGACGATCAACCAGTCAAGCCAGAACGTCGCAATCAACTGGCAGAGCTTCAGCATCGGACAGACCGAAGCGGTCAGGTTCGTGCAGCCGAACAGCAGCTCGGTCGCGCTCAACCGCGTGCTGGGTTCGGATCCGTCGAGCATCCTGGGCAGCCTTTCGGCCAACGGCAAGGTGTTCATGGTGAATCCGAACGGCATCCTGTTCGGCAAGGGAGCGCAGGTGAACGTTGCCGGGCTGGTCGCCTCCACGCGCAACATCACCGACGGCGACTTCATGGCCGGCAACTACAAGTTTGCCGGCAGCGGCGGTGGCACGATCGTCAACCAGGGATCGATCAACGCCGACGGCGGCTATGTCGCGCTGCTGGGCGCGAACGTCAGCAATGAGGGCACGATCGTCGCCAGACTCGGCACCGTGGCGCTCGCCGCGGGCAACGCCTTCACCCTCGACGTGGCCGGGGACGGCCTGCTCAATGTGGTGGTGAACCAGGGCGCGCTGGACGCGCTGGTGGCGAACGGCGGCCTGATCAAAGCCGACGGCGGCAACGTATTGCTGACCGCGCTATCGGCGGGCAATCTCCTGCAAAGCGCGGTGAACAACACCGGCATCATCCAGGCGCAGACCGTCGAAAACCGCAACGGCACGATCCGCCTGATGGGCGACATGCAAAGCGGCACCGTGAACGTCGGCGGCACGCTGGACGCCAGCGCCCCCAACGGCGGCAACGGCGGCTTCATCGAAACCTCCGCTGCGCATGTGCAGTTCGCGAGCAACGTCAATGTCACCACCTTCGCACCCATGGGGCTGACCGGCACCTTCCTGATCGACCCGGCGGACTTCATCATTGACATCGGCGGCAACATCGACGGCACAACTCTCGGCACCCTGCTGGGAACCAACAGTGTCGTCATCAGTACGGTGGCAGCCCCACCCGATACTGTCGTAGCCGGAGCCCCCCCAGTGACAAGTTTTAATAGAGGCGCAGTCGCACCCGGCAACGGCGATATTCATGTAAGAGATGCAGTCGTCAAGGCTGACACCGGGACCACGACGACTCTGACATTGAACGCGCTCGGGACCGTTAACATAGACGCGGCAATTACTCTCACCGGTGGAAACCTGGTGGTGTGTTGTGGAACCGATATCAACGTGACTGCGGCCATTACGACGACCAGAGGAAGCGTTTTATTGAGCGCCGGAAACGATATAAGAATAAATCCGGGCGGGCTCCCGGGTCTAATCATGGCGACGACGAATGGAAACGTCACGATGTGCGCCGGGCGCGACATTATCGTGAACGCGAGACTGGTGGTGACCCACACCACCGGTATCGTTGCCGCTCAGAGCCTCGGCCTGGCACGCGGCCTGGTACTTAGCGCCGGTAATGCTGCCACTGGGCCGGGGGCTGCCGGCGGCACCGTGAGAATCTTGAGTGGTCCCGCCGATCGTATTGTCGTCACAGGTGAGTCGCCCGCTATACTTTTACCTGTCAACATTTCCTACAATCCGACCTCGTACGCTGTAGGCGCAGAGACAGATTTTTCTGGCGCCGGGACCTTCACCGCATTTACCCGCGCCGAGTTGACCCAGTTCATGCTGGTACACCCCGTCGTGGCGAACGGGACTGTCAACAACAACGCTGCAACCCTCTTGGGATTCAAGAGCGACTCTCTTGGCAATCCAGTACCGGGCACCGTCTCGTTGGCTGGTGCTGGTTCTGCTACTTTCGATGATCCGACCACTGCCGGACCGAACAAGTTAGTCAGCTATAGCGGTTTTAACCTCTTGCAAGGCGCAATCCAGACGGGTGGAACCGGACGCAATTTTGCTCTCCCGACCGCCTGCTGCGGCGTTGTTACCAGAACAACCGGAACTATCACCGCTGCGCCGATCATTCCGCCGCCGGGCAGCGGAACGCCGCCGATCCTCGTTCTGCCGGAGGACAGCGACCTGCTGCCACTGCCGGCGCTGCTGCCCGTCTTCTACCCCTATACGGTATTGGCTGGTGTAGATCTCACCGTGGAGGGCATCAGAATGCCGCCCGTCGCGGTGGCGCCGCGGCCGGTCATACCGCCGCCCCCGGTGGTACGTCCGCCCGAGGCGCCGCCGGTCTACGTGCCGCCCGTGCTGCCGCGCAGGCCGGACCGCAACTGAGAGCCGCAACCTGGGTACGCTGACCGATGAAAAAGATGCGTACCGGGCACCTGCCCATGGCTGTCGCCGCCCGAGGGATTTGCCTTGGCCTGCTGGCCGCCGTCGTCTTCCCCTTGCAGGCAGCGGCGGCGGACAACGCCACCACGGCGGCCAAGCACGCGCAATTCGGACTGGAGGGGGCGTCGCGCGAGGCCAGGCACGTGGCGGACTGGGTCGTTGATTCGGCCGACAATCGCAGCCTGCCGTTCGTTATTGTCGACAAGAGGGCCGCAAAGGTTTTTGTCTTCGATGCGCACGGAGAACTGCGCGGCGCGGCGCCTGCTCTGCTCGGGGAGGCGCGCGGTGACGATGCCGTCCCTGGCATCGGCGACCGGGCATTGTCGAGCATCCGTCCCGAGGAGAAAACCACGCCGGCGGGGCGTTTCGTCGCCTCTCTTGGCGACAGTACGCGTGGCGAGGACGTGCTCTGGGTCGACTACGCCGGCGCCGTGTCCATGCATCGGGTGGTGACTTCCAACGCCAAAGAGCGCCGCCTGCAACGCCTGGCCACACCGACGCCGCTCGACAACCGTATTTCGTACGGCTGCATCAATATTCCGGCGCTGTTCTACGAAAACGTGGTGCGCCCGGCCTTTACCGGCACGTATGGCATCGTCTATGTGCTACCGGAAACCAGGTCGAACCGCGCGGTGTTCGCCTCGTATGACGTCGAGGAGCACACGCGGCTGCTGAGCGCACTCCAGGACTAGCTTCCCGGCAGTGCGCCCTTCCTGGTGATTCCCGCTTGCGGCAATGCCTTTGCATCCCGCACCAGTTGCCCGCAATCGCTGTCCCTCCCCGGACCGGCATCGATCAGCGGGATCAGCACCAGCAGCGGATTGACCAGGCCTAGCGCAATCGCGCCGAGCGCGCGCACCGCTACACGTCCCTTGTCTACCCCGATCTCCGGCCTGGCGAAGCTGCCGCGCAGGTAGATCGGACTGCGCAATGCCACGATGCTGGTGTTCTTGGTCTTCGGATTGAGCGTCAGATCCAGTTTCTCCTGCCCCAGGTCGATGCTGCCGCTGCCGAGGTTGGTGGTGACCTCGGTGTCGAAGACCAGCGCACCGGTGCGCATGACGCCGTCCTTGACGTCGAAATCGGCCACCGCGCAGCGCAGCTTGACGAGCTTGTCGCCTGACAGTTTCAGCTGCAGGATCTCCCACAGGTGCAGGCCCATTTTCTCCATCATCAGCTTGCTGATCTCGCCGCCGGCGACGACCATTCCGACCTTGCCGTCGGAGGTCGCGAGCATGCGCCCGACCGAGTTGCCTTTGCCATGGAGATTCAGCTCACCGTTGATCTGGCCGATGCTGTTCTTGTTCAGCTCGACCGTCGGAAACAGCCTGGCGATGAGAATTTTCCTCGCCCGCACCTGGGCCTGCGCCTGGATCGGGTCCTTGCGCCCGTCGAGTGAAATCACGGCACTCAGGTGGCCGCCGGCAATGCCGAAATCCAGCGGCTCGAGTTTCAGGACGGAATCGCGCAGGCTCAGGTGGAGCACCAGGTTGTCGAGCGGCAGTTCCTTCGCGCGCCGGATGGTCCGCGCCTTGAGCGACACTTCCGCATCGACGCTGTCCCAGTGACCGGTCTTGAACGGCAAGTCGGGCAGAACCCGCGCCTGCGCCGGCGTGGACCCTGCCTTCGAAGGCGACGGGGCCGCCTGCCTGGCGGCCTGCACGCTGCCGGGCATCGCGCCGATCGGCGGGCCCAGATCCGCCAGGTCGAGCAGCTTGGAGACCAGTTCCGCCTTCATCGCCGGACGCTTGCCGGCGGTATCGACCTGCAGATCGCCCGCGATATCGCTCCCGCCGACGTGGCCGGAAAACTTTTCGTAGTGCCAGGTATTCCCGCTGTGCATGAGGTGTCCCTCGGTTGCATACGGGCGCGTTGCCGGGAACGCGATGCCGAACAATGGAAAGAGCTGCTCGAGATTCTCCCCGTTCAGCGCGAGCCGGATGTCCATGGCGGAGAACCTGAGCAGGCTGGTGATGACCCCGTCCGCGCGTATCCGCGTATTGCCGACGGTGGCATCGACCTTCATCGGGTAAGGCGTGCTCTCGTCGCGCATCGCCAGCACCGGCCCGCCGCTGCCGCGCGCCTTGAGCGCAAGTCCCAGGTACCGGCCCTCGGCGCTGAAGGCTACGCCCGCGCCGGAGGTCGAAAGCTTCGCTTGGATGCGAGTCTTGCTTGCGGCATCGTCGTAACCGAGGGTGCCCTGGTCGAGCGACAGGCGGCCGATCCTGATACGCGCCGCTTCGTCCTGCTGGTTTGGGTCCAGCAGCCAGTTCTTGCGGCCTTCGGTGCCCTGTTCCAGAAACACCACCGGGCGCACCAGCCGCACTTCCGGAATGACGATGTTGCGCGCGAGCAGTTGCGGCAGGTCGATGGTGATCTCCACCGCCTCGGCGGCGATCATCTGCTTTTGCGTTGCCCAGGCCGGATTCGCGAATGTCACCCCGTCCGCAAGGAGGCGCGGCCACGGCCAGCCGAATTTCAGTTTCAGGTCGCCGCCGATCGCCAGCACGCGGCCGGTCTGCTCCAGCGCCATGCGCTCGATCGGGCCGCGCAGCCAGTTCCAGCCGAAAACGGCGATGAAAATCGCCGCCAGCACGACTGGGGCGAGCAGCCCCCCGGCAATCCATCCGAGCCGCCGAGCCGGGGCCACGCAGGCTACGCCGGTTCCTTGCGCTGGCGGTCCACGCGATCCCACGCCGCCTGCGCCGCGGGTCTGACGTCGTGCCACGCGGGGTCGAGTTCCGATTTGCTGAGCGAGTACTCCGCGATCAGGTCGGGTTCGGCGTCGTTGAAGCTGCGGCCATCGTGACGCACGCGGCCGGTCCAGCCAGCGCGAAAACCCGGCGCGTAGTATTCGAAATTCCGGCCGGCCACATAGTAGGGTTCCCGGTGATAGGTATCGCGCCAGAACAGTTCTTCGGGCGTGGGAGCTACCGCTTCAGCCGCGCTCGTACCCGCCAGCTTGCCCGCCACGCCCCCCGCCACTGCGCCCACCACGGCGCTTATCGCAGCGCCGATCACGATGCCGTCCATGTCCGTTCTCCTTGGCTGTTTGCCTGGATCCTGGCGCGATATTCCTCCTCCCCGGGTAAATGCTCTGTACGTTGGCCGACACAGCAAGGGTCCGGGTCACAGGGATGCATCTATGTTCGCTGGCGTACAGAAGTGTCGAAACAGGCTGGCTAGTCTTGCTGCTCCATGGCGTTTCGCGATCCCAGGAAGAATCATCTGCTCGCCGCGCTGGCCGACGAGTCCTACCAGCGCCTGCTGCCCGA
>JANNTO010000162.1:0-4444 GCA_031403675.1 Gammaproteobacteria bacterium
CTGCGTGACAAAGGCCGGATTCAGGCCGGCCAGAAGGTCTTGATCAACGGCGCGTCGGGCGGGGTCGGCACCTTCGCGGTGCAGATAGCCAAGTCATTCGGTGCCGAGGTGACCGGCGTATGCAGCACGCGGAACGTCGAGCTGGTCCGATCCCTCGGCGCGGACCACGTCATCGACTACACTAAGGAGGATTTCACGCTGAGCGAGGAGCGCTACGACGTCGTGATGGACAACGTCGCGAACCGCCCGATCCTGGACATCCGGCGCATCCTCAAGCCGCAGGGAAAATACCTCGTGATCGGCGGCGGCGGCCCGGACGCGAACCCCTGGTTCGGCGCACTCGCCGCGCCCATCAAGGCCTTTGTCATTTCCTGGTTTGTGGACCAGGACATGGCATTCTTCCTCTCGCATGCCAGTACGGAGGATGTTGTCGCCCTCGGCCGGCTGATGGAGGAGGGCAAGGTGGTGCCCGTCATCGACCGCAGCTATCCCGCGACGGAAATCGTCGAGGCAGTGACCTATCTCGAGACCGGACGCGCCCGCGGCAAGGTGGTCATCACGATGGACTAGCGGCGGGACCGCGCCCCGCCTTTGGCGGAATGGGCGCGGGCAGGTGCGCGGCGGGTGCAGTTGCGATCTAATTGCGGCCTCGACTGGAGGACGCAACTTGAAAGTCACCCGCCGCAACTTCTTTGGTATCACCGCCGCCAGCGCGACGCTCGCCGCCTGCGCCAGCGCCCTGGCATCCGAAAAGGAAAAGGAAGCCGCGGCACTGAGCTCGCTCGCGACCGGTGCGCAGCCAATCACGGCCGAGGAACGCGCCGCCCGCATCGCCAAGGTCCAGGGTCTGATGCAGCAGCAGAAAGTCGCCGCGCTGCTGGTCGAGGCCGGATCGAGCCTGGATTACTTCACCGGCATCACCTGGTGGCGGTCGGAGCGCACCACGGCCGCGCTGATCCCAGCACAGGGCAAGACGGTCGTCGTCACGCCATTCTTCGAAGTGCCCTCCGTTCAGGAGTCGCTGAAGATCGACGCCGACATCCGGCCCTGGCACGAAGACCAGAGCCCGTTCGCGCTGATCGCCGATGCGCTGAAGGGCGCGACACTCGCGGGCAGCCCGCTCGCGGTCGAGGGTACGACCCGCGCGTTCATTATCGAAGGCATCCGGAAGGCTTCTGCCAAACCGCGTCCGACGGTACCGGGCGACGAACTGGTCAACGCCTGCCGCATGATCAAGACACCCGCGGAAATCGCGCTGATGCAGACTGCCAACGACGTCACGATCGCGGCATTGAAGCACCTGCATGGCAGCGTCGAGGCCGGCATGAGCGGCGCGGACATCATGAGCCTGCTGGTTGCCGCGACCAATGCGCTCGGCGGCAGGCACGAGTTCTCGCTGGTGCTGCTGAACGAAGCGAGCGCATACCCGCATGGCAGCGAACATCCGCAGAAAGTCCGCGAAGGTTCGGTGATCCTCGTAGACACGGGCTGCAAGGTCCACGGCTATTCATCGGACATCTCGCGCACCTGGATCTACGGCAGGCCGAGCGACCGCCAGCGCGAGGTGTGGAACACCGTCAAGCGCGGCCAGGAGATCGCGCTCGAGACGGCGAAGATCGGCGTGCCCGTGGGTGACGTGGACCACGCTGTGCGCGCGCACTACGAAGGGCTCGGCTGGGCCAAGGACTACGGCCTGCCCGGCACCTCGCACCGCACTGGGCATGGCATCGGCATGGATGGCCACGAGCCGCCCAACCTGATGCGCGCGGATCGCACCCCGCTCCGGGCGGGCATGTGTTTTTCCGACGAGCCCGGCATCTACATTCCGGGTGAGTTCGGCGTGCGGATGGAGGACATCTGGCACATGACTGAGCAGGGGCCTAAGCTGTTCACGCCCCTGGCCAGGTCGATCGACCAGCCGATCTGAGTAGCGACGGACTCCGCGCAGCCAATGACCAGTCAGCAGTTGATATTTCTCCTGATCGTGGCTGGGACACTCGCACTGTTCATCGGTGAGCGCATTCGCATGGACGTTGCGGCCATGCTGACGTTGCTTGCGCTCGCGGTCACGGGCATTCTGTCGCCCGCGCAGGCGCTGTCCGGATTCGCCAGCGAGCCGGCGATCATCGTCGCGTCGGTTTTTGTCATTTCCGCCGCTCTCAATGCGACCGGTGTGACCGACCGCATCGGTACGCTCATTGCGCGGGCTGCCGGCGCGAGGGAGTGGCGCGCGATCATCGTCGTGATGCCCGCCGTGGCCCTGCTTGCGGCCTTCTCGCATCACCTCATGATCACCGCCATGATGTTGCCGATCCTGATGCGGCTGGCCCGCGAGCAAAAACTCTCACCGTCTCGCCTGCTGATGCCCATGTCGCTTGCCGCATCGCTTGGCACCACTTTGACGCTCTTCAGTGCGCCGGCCTTTCTGCTGGCAAATCACCTGTTGCGGACCGGTGACGAGCAAGTGCTCGGCATCTTTGGTATCTCGCCGATCGGCGCGGCGCTGGTCGGGCTGGCCATCATCTATATGTCACTCAGTCGCTGGTTGCTGCCGCGCCGCCTGGCACGGGCCGATGAGACCGACTATCTGCGTCTGGACCGGTATTACACGGAGCTCGTCGTTGAGGAAAAGTCGCGCTGGATCGACCGCCCGCTGGACGAATTCAACGCGCATTTCAAGGGTCGGCTGGAAGTCGTCGAATGGTTGCGCGAGGGGATTCCGCAACGGAACGCGGGCCGCGAATCCGCCTTGCTTGCGGGAGATGTGCTGTTCGTGCATGCCTCACCGGATGAAATTGCCTCCGTCGACGGCGAGGCGGGCCTTGCATTGCATGCGGTCCGGAAATACGGCGACGGGCTGCACCCAGACGGCGGCGAGAATACGGAAACGCACCAGTTCGTGCAGGTTGTCGTGGCGCCGCATTCCCAGTTCGTGGGGGAGACCATCGGCGGCGTCGACTTCCGCAGGACCATGGGAGTGGTCGTCGTCGGCATGTGGCGCCGGCAAGGCTGGATACGCGAGAAACTGTCGCAGGTCCGATTGAGCGAAGGCGACCTGCTCGTGTTGCGCGGAACACCCGAAAAATTCAGCGAGCTTTCGGGGCATCACGGATTCCTGATGATGGTGCCCTTCAATGCGACCCCACGCCGCCGCCGGCGCGCGGTCCGTGCGCTCCTGATTGTCGCCGCCGTCGTTGCGGCGGCGGCCACCGGCGTTGTGCCCGCGCAAATGGCGTTTCTGGCCGGCGCGGTCGCACTGGTCGTCACCGGTTGCGTCAGCGTCGAACAGGCCTATCGCGAGATCGATGTGCGCATCTTCGTCATGATTGCCGGTGTCATTCCCCTGGGCCTCGCGATGGAAGCGACCGGTACGGCGGCGTTCGTTGCCGAACAATTGCACCAGCTGACGGCTGGCTGGCATCCGCTGGTCGTGTTGTTGACGCTTTTCTGGGCTGCGGCGCTGGTCACACAGATTCTTTCCGACGCGGCAACCGTCGTTCTGCTCGGCCCAATTTCACTGGCGCTGGCGCTGGCGCTCGGCCTGCCACCGCAACCGTTCATCGTCTGCACTGCGCTTGGCGCGGTGGCGGCTTTTCTCACGCCGATTGGACATCATGGCAACCTGCTGATCCTCAATCCGGGCCAGTACACGTTCGGCGACTTCTTGCGGGTCGGCGTTCCCCTGACAATCGGGATCAGCCTGGTCAGCGTCTGGATGGCGCAGTGGATGTGGCTCGGAGGGCCGCTGATCCCCGATTGGGAACTGCTGATAGAGGAGTTACGGAGGCTTGTTGGTACATGAGCGCGCCAGGGCCTAAGCTCTTCACTCCGTTGGCTGAATCGATCGACCAACCGATCTGATCACCGAGGTACGTATGCGTTACCCACCGTTGCTCCTGGTCTCGCTGGCTGCCATTGGCATCGCCCTGGCCTCGTGCGGGTCTTCGACGGACTCGTCGGCCGACGGCGAAGACCCGGCCGCAGACGGCAAGGCGCCACAGGATGAGGCGGAGTTGATGAGGCAGGCGGCCATTGCAGCGGGCCTGCCGATGCCGGACGAAGAAATTCCGGTCATCAGCGACCGCACCTACAAAGTTGGCTACATGAATCTGAAAGTGAGCGGATTCTTCGACATCAATGCGAGCCCGGCGCTCGACACGTTGGCGAGCATCACGAGCGATGGCAGCACCTGGATCCAGTACGGCAAGTCCGGCGAGGCCGCCCCCAACGCCACCTTTACGGTTGGCAATGGAGACATGGGAATCGGCGTTGCCGTCGGACGCTTTGTTGCCACCGGCACGACCATCGAGTGCGAGATCACGACCGAGGTGACGCCCACCAAGGTCTCCGGTCACTTGTCGTGCCCCAAGGTTACCGGCTACAGCCAGGAAACCCGCGCGATGGGCGACGTGAAGATCGAGGTCGACTTCGAGGCGAACTCCTG
>JANNTO010000163.1:0-14427 GCA_031403675.1 Gammaproteobacteria bacterium
CTTGGCAGTGCGATCGGAACGCGACAACGAACCGGCCTTGATCTGCGTCGCCGTCGTCCCGACCGCGAGGTCGGCGATCGTGGAGTCCTCGGTTTCTCCGGAACGGTGCGAAACCACTGCACCATAGCCGGCCATCGCGGCCATCTCGATGGCGGCCAGGGTCTCGGTCAGCGTGCCGATCTGGTTCGGCTTGATCAGGATGGCATTCGCCACATCCTCGGCAATGCCGCGCGACAGGATTTCGGTATTGGTCACGAACAGGTCGTCGCCGACCAGCTGCACCTTTTTTCCGAGCAGGCGCGTCAGGGTGCTCCACCCCTCCCAGTCCGCTTCCGCCATGCCGTCTTCAATGGAGATGATCGGATACCGCTCGGTGAGAGCCGCCAGGTAATCCGCGAACTGGGTCGCCGTGAAGCGTCGCCCCTCGGATTCCAGCAAGTACACGCCGTCCTTGTGGAACTCGCTGCTCGCGACGTCGAGACCGAGCCAGACGTCCTGCCCCGCCTGATACCCCGCTGCGTCGATGGCTTCGAGCATGACGCCGAGCGCCGCCTCGTTTGAGGCAAGATCCGGCGCAAAACCGCCTTCGTCGCCCACTGCCGTAGACAAGCCGCGGTCTTGCAGGATCTTCTTCAGTCGATGAAACACTTCGGCGCCACAGCGCAGTGCGGAACTGTAATCGGGCAATCCCGCCGGCAGGATCATGAACTCCTGGATGTCGAGGTTGTTGTCCGCATGGACGCCGCCATTGATGATGTTCATCATCGGCACCGGCATCACGACCGCGTCATCGCCACCGAGGTACCGATACAGTGGCAGACTCTGCGCTTCCGCCGCGGCATGTGCGGTCGCAAGCGATATCGCGAGCAGCGCATTGGCACCGAGCCGCGACTTGTTGTCGGTGCCATCCAGTTCCAGCAGTCGCCGGTCGATGCCGGACTGGTCGTACGCGTCGCGGCCGACCAGCGCATCGCGCAGCACGCCATTGACGTGCGCCACAGCCTGCAGCACGCCCTTGCCGAGATAACGCTTCGGATCGCCATCCCGCAGTTCCACCGCTTCCCGGGATCCGGTCGAGGCGCCAGATGGCACAGCGGCCCGGCCGACAGTTCCGTCTTCGAGTTCCACATCCGCTTCCACGGTCGGATTGCCGCGCGAATCGATGATTTCGCGGCCGCGGATGTCGACGATGCGCATCACAGCGATGACTCGGCGTAGGGTCTGGACTTCACGGTCCGATCCAGTTCCACGAGTACTTCGAGCAATTCGCGCATGCGCGGCAGTGGCCAGGCGTTTGGACCGTCGGAAAGGGCGTGCTCCGGGCGCGGGTGTGTTTCCATGAAAATGCCCGCAATGCCCGCCGCAACCGCGGCGCGCGCGAGCACCGGCACGAATTCGCGCTGGCCTCCCGAGGAACCACCCTTGCCGCCCGGAAGCTGCACGGAATGCGTCGCATCGAACACCACCGGCGCGCCAAATGCGCGCATGACCGCCAGCGCGCGCATATCCGAGACCAGATTGTTGTAGCCGAAGCTGAAGCCGCGCTCGCAGACCATGATCGAATCATTGCCGGTCGAACGGGCTTTCTCGACGACATTGACCATTTCCCACGGGCTCAGGAACTGGCCTTTCTTGATGTTGACCGGTCGGCCCTGAGAACAGACATTGACGATGAAATTGGTCTGGCGACACAGAAAAGCTGGGGTCTGCAACACGTCGACGACCGCCGCGACCTCGGCAAGCGGTGTGTCCTCGTGCACATCCGTCAGCACCGGCACGCCGAACTGGCGGCGCACATCGGCGAGCACCTTGAGTCCCTGCTCGATGCCCGGCCCGCGGAACGAGCCGCGCGATGAGCGGTTAGCCTTGTCAAAGGAGGCCTTGAACACAAACGGGATGCCAAGGCTGCCGGTCATCTCCTGCAGCGCACCCGCGATGTCGAGCGTCAGTGCCGCATCCTCAACGACGCACGGCCCGGCGATCAGGAACAGGGGCCGATCCGCGCCGATCTCGGCGCCGGCCAGCTTCACGCGCTCGCCGCCTGCGGCAGGCGGCCCGCAGAATGCTCGCGCGCGGCTCGCACAAAACTTGCGAACAATGGATGCCCGTCGCGCGGATTGGAAGTGAACTCAGGATGAAACTGCACGCCGATAAACCAGGGATGCGACGGCAACTCGACGATCTCGACCAGGTCGTCCTCCGAGAAAGCCGACAGCACCAATCCGGCTTTCTGCATGCGCTCGAGATAGTTGTTGTTGAATTCGTAGCGGTGCCGGTGCCGCTCGTGAATTGTGTCGCGGCCGTAAACGGAGCGCGCCAACGTCCCTGGCCGGATGCGCGACTCCTGCGCGCCGAGTCGCATCGTGCCGCCAAGGTCCGAACGATCGTCGCGGCGCAGCGTTTCGCCTGAGCGATCGCGCCATTCGGTGATCAACGCGATGACCGGATCGGCGGCCGCGCGCTGGAATTCGGTCGAATTCGCGCCCTGCAACCCAAGCACGTGACGTGCAAACTCGATCACGGCAACCTGCATGCCGAGGCAGATCCCAAGGTAAGGCACGCCATTCTCGCGTGCATATCTTACCGCCGCGATCTTGCCTTCAATGCCGCGTTCGCCGAAACCGCCCGGGACCAGGATCGCATCCATCCCTGCGAGGCAGGCGGTGCCAGCACTCTCGAGGTCCGTGGATTCGACGTAATGGAGCTGAACCCGCGTGCGGGTCCTGAGGCCCGCATGCCGCAGCGCTTCATTCAGCGAAATGTAGGAGTCGCGGATCTGCACGTACTTGCCGACCATGGCGATATTGACCGTCGCCTCGTACTGATGCCGCGCCGCGACCACCTGTTTCCACTCACGAAGATCCGCCGGTGGCGCATCGATCCGCAGTTTCTCGCAGACGATGCCGTCGAGATCCTGCTCGTGCAGCAGGATCGGAATCCGGTAGATGTCGTCGGCGTCGACGGCCGAGATGACCGCACGTTCCTCGACATTGGTGAACAACGCGATCTTGCGGCGCTGCTCCTCCGGCAACGGATCGCGGCAACGGCACAGCAGCACGTCCGGCTGGATGCCGATGCCGCGCAGTTCCTTGACCGAATGCTGGGTCGGCTTGGTCTTGATCTCACCGGAACCGCCCACGATCGGGACCAGCGTCAGGTGGATGTAAACGCAGTTGCTGCGACCGAGTTCGACGCTCATCTGGCGGATCGCTTCCAAAAATGGCAGCGACTCGATATCGCCGACCGTGCCGCCGATTTCCACCATGCAGACATCCGCATCGCCCGCACCCAGCATGATGCTGCGCCGGATTTCGTCGGTGATGTGCGGGATCACCTGCACGGTGGCGCCCAGGTAATCGCCGCGACGCTCGCGTGCAATCACGCGCTCGTAGATCCGCCCGGTCGTGAAGTTACTGTTGCGGCCGGTCGTGGTGCGCACGAAGCGCTCATAGTGGCCGAGGTCCAGGTCGGTTTCGGTGCCGTCCTCGGTGACGAAGACTTCGCCATGCTGGAACGGGCTCATCGTGCCCGGATCGACATTGATATAAGGATCCAGCTTGACCATGCGGACCCGGAGCCCGCGGGCTTCGAGGATCGCGCCGAGGCTCGCGGATGCGATGCCCTTGCCGAGCGAAGACACCACGCCGCCGGTCACGAACACGAATCGCGTCATCTGAAACTCCGCCGTTCGGTCGCCCGATTACGACGGGAGTTCAGTCTAGATGAGCGACCCATGCGGCGCCAGCAGAAATGTGAAGTGGTTCACAAGCGACTGCACATAAGCGACTGAGACAACACCCATTTCGCCGTTTGTCGCCGGGGCGGTCGCGTCCGTCGGAACGGGCACCGCGAGCGAACGCCGTCTCCCTATAGTGCGACCCATGAGAAAGGCCCAATCCGGCTTCACGTTGCTCGAACTCATGCTGGTGGTCACGGTCGCGGGCCTGCTGCTCGCTATCGGAGTCCCCGCAATGGGCAACTTCTTCCGCAATGCGCGTATTACCGGCGCCGCCAACGACGTGATGGGGGCGCTCCATTTCACGCGCTCTGAGGCGATCAAGCGGCGCCAGCCCGTGACGCTTTGCACCAGCACCGCGCCGCTCGCCGCGAATCCGGTTTGCGCCGCCTCGCCCTTGCTGACCGGCTGGATCGCCTTTGTCGACAGCCTTCCAGCCAATGCTCCGAACGGCCAGCGCGATGCCGGCGAGGCCGTGTTGCTGCAGCGCGAACCCATGCCGGTCACCATCACCGCACGCTCGTCGGCGACTCCGTTCCGGGTCACCTACCTGCTGACTGGCTTCGCGCTCAATACCGATGCGGCCCAGCTCGTGCTCTGCGACGAGCGTGGCAACACGCTGAGCGGCGGTGAATTGTCGGCGGCCCGCGGGATCCGTATTGCGCCGACCGGCCGCGCCGGCGTGACGCGTGACTCGGGCGCAATTCAGGGACTCATCGATGACATTAACGTCGCCATCGGCGGCTGCACGGTCACCTGAGCCATGCACATGCGCAACAAACATGCTGGATTCACGATGGTCGAGGTGCTGGTGGCACTCGTGGTGCTGACCATCGGCTTGCTCGGTATTGCGGCGCTGCTGCTGAGCAGCCTGCAATCGGGTCGCACTGCGATGTTTCGGACCCAGGCGGTTATTCTGACGGCCGATCTCGCCGACCGCGTTCGCGCCAATCGCCTCGCACAGGGCGCCTACAACTCGCTGTTCACCGACGCCGTCGTCGCGGTTCCGGCCTGCGACACAACCGGCGGCTGCAACGAGGCCGCACTCGCGACGACCGACCTCGCGCGCTGGAAGGCCATGCTCGCGCAGTTGCTGCCGAATGGCCAGGGCCAGGTCGTCGTGACACTGCCGGTCATCCCCGGCGACCCCACCAATTACGTCGTCACCGTGCGCTGGGCCGAAACCGGCGAAGTCGCACCGGTGACCTACGCGATCGGATTCGCATCATGAAACACGCAGCTCACCTGCAGCGCCGCCAGCAAGGCGTCAGCCTGGTCGAGTTGATGGTCTCGCTGTCCATCGGCCTGTTCCTGCTGGCCGGTACCGTCACGGTATTCGGCAAGACCCGCGACCTGTATCGGACCAATGACACTTCGGCACGCCTGCAGGAAACCGCGCGCTACGCGATGAGTACCATCGAGGCGGACTTGCGTGTGGCGAACTACTGGGGCCTGATGAGCCGTGCCGACCTGATCGAGAATGGCCCAACGCTCGATCTCGCCAACCTTCCGGCGGTCGACCCGGCCTATTCGCTGCCCGCCAGCCTCAGCGGCTATGCGCCGACGATCGATTCCTGCGGTGCGATGTGGGCGGTCAAACTGCCCGCCTACGTTGAAGCCAACGATGATAACTATGGATTCGCATGTCCGGAATTCGGCACTTACCGTGGCGGCTCCGATCAGCTGACCGTCCGCCGCGCGTCCACGCAGGTGATCGCGGCCGCCGCGCTCGGAGCCAATGCTGGCCGGATCAAGCTGCAGACCAGCCGCGTCCAGGGCAGTCTGTTTGGCGGCACGACGCTCCCGGCTGGCTATTCGCCGCCCCTTTCGGAAACCCGCGCGCTCGTTGCCCACGGTTATTACGTGGATCAGGCGTCCGAACAGGACCCCGGCATGCCATCACTGCGCCGCAAGCAACTCGATTTCGTTGGCGGAGCGCCGGCGATCCTGGACGTGGAGATCGTGCCGGGCGTCGAGGACCTGCAGATTGAATTCGGCGCCGACCTGGACGCCGACCAGAACGCCGACTACTTCGTGCAGCCTGGCACGGCGATCCCCGCAGGCGACCAGATCGTCGCGGTGCGGGTCTGGATCCTGGCGCGCGCCGAGCAGCAGGAACTGGGCTTTATCGACAACCGCACCTATGACTATGCGAGCCGTACAGGCGGGACCGCGTTGACGCCGAATGATGCATTTCGGCGCCTGTTGATCAGCAAGACCATTGCATTGAGGAACACACGGCGATGAACGGCGTCCATCCGGTCGGCGCGGGCGGCAGGAATCAGCATGGCGCGGCGCTGGTCGTCGGGCTGATCCTGCTGATCGTCCTGACGATTCTCGCGATTTCCGGCGTGTTCACCTCGACGATGGAACTGCGCATGGTGCGCAATACCCAGAATCAGGAACGCGCGTTTCAGTCCGCCGAGGTCGCGGTCGAGGATGCGCTCGCGAATCCGGTGCTGAGCACCAGCGCCCCATTCAACCAGCCGACCATGCCGGTGCCCAATTCGCCCGGCGACACCTATTCGTACCAGCTGCAATTCGTCGGCCAGACGCCACTCGGCACCGGCATGACCGGCTACAGCATCGGCACCGCTTTCCAGTCCTATCACTTCCAGGTCGACGTGACCGGCAATGGCCCCGACAACGCCCTGGCCCAGCACACGCAGAGCTTCTATGTCGTGGGCCCGGGCACCTGATCACCGCGGAGAGACTTTCATGAACAACCCCTACCGCAACCCCCTTGCTGCACTTGCCCGTCCGGGCCGGCTGCGCCGCGCCGGCTGGATCGCGGCCGCGATCGGGGCACTGGCAACAGCGGCTGCGAGCGCCCAGATCCCGCTCAAGACCATCGAGGAATGCCTCGAAACGGGCACGGACCTCGTCACACTGCCGGGCGTCGCCGGCGGCACGCTGTCCGCCAGCCAGTGCCGCGGTTGCGAGACCCTGCGGCTGAAATTCGACCAGAACACGCGCTACTTCATCGGCAAGGAACTGGTGCCCTACGCCAGGCTGCGCGAAGCGGCTGCCGGGGGAACTCAGCGGATCTACGTGTTCTATCGCCCTGCCACCCGAATCCTGTCGCGCCTGAGCCTCGAAGCCGGCGCCATTTCAAAGTGAGTGACTCGCCATGAACATGACAGCCACCAGCCTGCTGAAGTTTGCAACGGCCAGCGCCCTGCTCGCGATCGCGGGCGCCGCGCAAGCCGACGACACCGAGATCTTCACCGGCGCCGGCAACGCCGTCTCGAGTCAGCGCCCGAACATCCTGTTCATCATCGACACGTCGGGCAGCATGAACACCGCCGTCGTGACCCAAGCGCCCTTCGATCCGGCGACTATGTACCCGGGCTCCTGCCTCGCGGCCCGGGTCTATTTCCAGCAAGGCAGCAATTCCAGCAACCCGCCGAGCTGCTCGAACATCACCTCGGTTCCGCTGGTGTCGTTCAAGTGCGATGCCGCCCTGCAGGCCTTTACGTCAGCCGGGTATTACGTGGCCGACCGCGCCGCGCAGTGGCGCGGCAGCCCGCTGCGCTGGCGCGGCATCAATGGGGGCACCGGCAACTTGGTGTGGGTCGAGTGCCGGGCCGATGCCGGCGTGCATGGCAACGGCGTCGATACCTCGCGCCTGTGGGCCGCCGATGGCACCACCAATGGCCCCTGGTCGGCGAACTCGGCCCAACAGATCACCTGGGCCGCAAACGGGGCCAACAACAGCTACGTGTTCTATTCGGCCAACTACATCAACTGGCTGCGCGGCCCGAGCGCGACCGTATCGTCGCGCCTCGAGATCGTGCAGGACGTCACGAAGAACACGCTTGACCAGCTCGCGGTGTCCGACAACGTGAACGTCGGCCTGATGCGGTTCAGCAGCAATAACTTCTTTGGCTGCCAGGAAACATCGGCCGAAGGCGGCATGGTGCTGCGTGAGATGAACGCCGTCGCGGCCAATGCGACGGCGATGAAGGCCGACATCGACGCGATGAACGCCTCCGGCTGCACGCCGCTGTCCGAAACCATGTACGAGGCCTATCTGTACCTGAGCGGCGGGAGCGTGGATTACGGCATCAATTCGCGCACGACCCCGGCGGCCGGCGGCGCGAAACCGAGCATCCTGAGCTCGCGCCAGCCGGCGCCGAACACCGGCATCTACCAGAGCCCGCTGACGACTTCCTGCCAGCGCAATTTCATCGTGCTGCTGACCGACGGCATCCCGACTGCCGACAATTCCGCTGATCCCGAGATCGCGGCGCTGATCGGCCGTCCCTGTGCCGGCACGGGGGGCGGCCGCTGCCTCGAGGAGATCGCGCAGTACATGTACGAAAACGACATCCGCCCGACGCTGGCGGGCCTGCAGAACGTCACAACCTACACAGTCGGCTTCGGCCCCGAGGTCGCCGGCTCCGCGCAGCTGCGCAACACGGCGTCCAGCGCCGGCGGTGTGATGTACAACGCAAACGACACGGCGAGCCTCAGCACCGTGCTGACCAACATCGTGCGCACGATCCTCGCCTTCAACACGTCCTTCACCGCGCCCGCGGTGTCGGTCAACGCGTTCAACCGCACACAGAATCTCAATGACCTGTTCGTGACCGTGTTCCGTCCGAGCGAGACCTACAACTGGCCCGGCAACATCAAGAAGTACCGGCTCGACCCGGACGGCACGATCGTCGACGCGACGGACACGCCGGCGGTGGAGTTCTCGACCGGCTTCTTCCGCACGACTTCGCAGAGCTTCTGGGGCAGCGGCGTCGACGGCGATGACGTGCGCCTCGGCGGCGCGGCAAACCAGCTGCCGGCGCCGAACAGCCGCAACCTGTACACCGACCTGACAAGCCTCGCGCCGCTGACGGGCAACGCGAACCTGATGACCACCGGCAACGCGGCGATCACGACGGCGATGCTCGGCCTCGGCGCCGCCGAGTCGCCGGGTCGCGACGCGCTGATCAACTGGATGCGCGGCGCCGACATCGCCGACGAGGACGGCGACGGCGCCATCACGGATGCGCGCCTGCGCATGGGCGACCCGATGCACGGCCGCCCGGCGACCGTCATCTATGGCGGCACGGTCGCCAGCCCCGACCCGAACGACGGCGTGCTGTATGGCGTGACCAACGAGGGCTACCTGCACGCCATCGACATCGTCACCGGCGAGGAACGGTGGGCCTTCGTGCCGCGGCAGCTGATCGGCCGCTCGCGCGATCTCTACGTCAACGATGCGGTGTCGCAGCGCACGTACGGGCTGGACGGCAACGTCCGCATCCTGAGGCACGAGGTCAACGACAACGGCGTGCTCGAACCGGGGCTCGGCGAGCGCGTCATCCTCTACTTCGGCATGCGCATGGGCGGCAGCGAGTACTACGGCCTCGACGTCACGGATCGCGATACGCCGGCGCTGTTGTTCAAGATCGGGCCGACCGAGGCGGGCCTCAAGCGCCTGCCGAGCGGCGGCCAGTCCTGGTCGACTCCCACGGTGGCGCGCGTCAACGTCAGCGGCGCCACCCAGAACACCCAGCAGTACGTGCTGGTGTTCGGCGGCGGCTACGACACCGTGCAGGAGAATGGCCCATACGCCACCGACTCGAATGGCAATCAGGTGTTCTTCGTGGATGCGGTTTCCGGCAACCTGCTCTGGTACGCGGGGCCGAGTGCCGATACCGGCGCCGACCTGCGGCACGCCTCGCTGACGCATTCGATTCCGGGCGACGTGCGGGTCTTCGACCAGAGCGGCGATGGCTTCGCGGATCGCATGTATGCAGCCGATATGGGCGGGCGCGTGTGGCGCTTCGACATCCACAACGGCCAGCCGCGCGCCTCGCTGGTCACCGGCGGTGTGTTTGCCTCGCTCGGCAATGCGCACCTCTCCACGCACCCGGACGCCACGACCCGGCGCTTCTACAGCGCCCCGGACGTGTCCTTCCTCAGTTCGGGCGGCCGCACCTGGATCAATATCGGGATCGGCTCGGGTTATCGCGGCCACCCGCTCAATCTGCTGACGCAGGACCGCTTCTACAGCCTGCGCGATCACCGGCCCTTCGCCCGCCTGACCCAGGCGCAGTACAACGCCTCGACGGTCATCACCGAAGCGGACGTCAACCTGATCGACGTGACGGACGACATCGCGCCGACGATTCCGCCGGGCGCCTCCGGCTGGCGCATGGATCTGCGACGGCCATCGGCTGCCTGGACCGGTGAGAAATCATTGTCCGAGGCACGCACCGTGCAGAGCTGGATTCAGTTCTCGACCTACGAGCCGAATTCGGCGTCCACGGTCGTGAGCACATCCTGCTCGCCGGCAGTCGGCACCAATCGCCTGTACACGGTCAGTGCGTATACCGGCGCACCGGTGCTCAATCGCGAGAACCCGACGGATCCGCCGGATTCCACCGACGACCGCGACACCGAACTGGCGCAGGGCGGCATCGCGCCGGAAGTGGTCTGGTTGTTCCCGAGCCCGGACGACCCGATAAATTGCGTCGGTGCCGAATGCCGGCCGCCTCCGCGGTGCCTGGTCGGTCTCGAGAATTGCGGCGTGGGCATCAACATGGCTCCGGTGCGCACCTTCTGGCGCCAGACCGGCGTGAACTGAGGTCGTCATGAAACACCTGTACCGTCAACGCGGCGTGACGCTGATCGAGTTGATCATCGTGATGATCATCGTCGGCGTCCTGGCCGCGGTCGCCATTCCGTCCTACCGCAACTATGTGATCCGTAGTCAGCGCGCGGATGCCAAGGACGCCCTGCTGGCGCTCGCGACGGCGCAGGAGAAGTTTTACCTACAGTGCAATACCTATGCAGCCGATATCGCCGGCGCTCCGGACTGCGCGGCCGGCGAGTTGCAGGGAACGGACGTGAGCAAGAACGGCTGGTACGACCTTGACATCCCGACACCCATGAGTACGACGACCTATACCGTGACGGCAACTGCCGCGGCCGGCGGCAACCAGTTCCAGGACGAGGCCTGCCGCACGTTCCGCGTCACCGACCGCGGCATCCGCACCGCCGCCAATTCCGGCAACGCCGACAACACCGCCGAATGCTGGCGCTGACGCGCTAGTAGAGCTCGGGCCGGTCCGTCCAGACCGGCGCGAGCGCCGGCTCCCCGGCCGGTGCCGCGTATTCGGCATCGATCCACAGGTCACCGACTGCTGCCAGCCGATCGCCGACGAAAACCAGCGGCAGCCGGTGGCGCATCCACGGCACGATTCCCGCTTCCCTGCAGAGATCCTTCAGCCGCTTGCGCGGGCGATCGGGATGCGGCCGCAGGCTCTCCCCGCCCGCGCGGAACCGGATTTCCGGTGCGGATACCAGCGGTAAGCGCAGCCCACCCTGCTGGCTCGGAACCAGGCTGAACTTCCCGAATCCCTCGTTCCGGTGCAGCGCATATAGACGGCCACGATAGCGCCGCAGTTCGCCTTCCGGCCACTGCACCAGCGGCTGCGCATCCGCGCGCGCCACCGACAAATCGCGCAACGCGGTCGCCAGTCGCGCCGCCGGTGGCGGCCCCAGCCCGCGCGAATGGATCCACCAGCGCAGCAGGTTGACCTGCCGATCCTGCGTCAAGCGCTGCAAGCCGTCGATCGCGAGCCGCCCACCAGCGACCAGGCCGGCGGCATCCGCAGCCGCGAGTTCGGCCAGCAGACGGGACGCCTGCGCCAGATGCGCGGCGCTGCGCGCCACGGTGGTCGCGGCTGCCGGCCAGCGTTCCCGGATTGCCGGGAGCACGCGCTCGCGCAGCCAGCCGCGGTCGTAACGAGTCGCGGCATTCATCGGGTCCTGCACAAAGGTAAGGCGCTGCTGGGTCGCGTAGCACTCCAGTTCGACCCGGTCCACTTCGAGCAGCGGGCGCGCATGCCAGCCACCACCCAGCTTCGCAAGCGCGGGCATCGCCGCAAGCCCGGCCACACCCGCACCGCGCAGCAGCTGAATCAGCACGGTTTCCAGTTGATCGTCGCGATGATGCGCGGTCAGCAGCCACTCGCCGGGACGCAGCAGGCGAGCCAATGCGGCATAGCGCGCCTCGCGTGCTGCCGCTTCGACGCTCGCACCGCGGGCCGGTTGCAGCGCGAGATCAACGACCTCGAGCGGCACTTGAAGCTCCTGACAGCGGCGGCGGCAGATTTCTGCCCACTCCCCGGCTTCCGCCTGCAGTCCATGATTCACATGGATGGCACGCAATCCCGGGCCGGCACCACGCCGACCGAGCGCCGCCATCAGATGCAGCAGCGCGTTCGAGTCAAGCCCGCCACTCAGCGCCACGCAGTAGCCCGCGGCGGACCCCGACGGATCGAGTTGTGCCAGCAGAGCGGCCAGGCGCGGCGCGCCGAGTTCCATCTCAGGACCCGCCGAAAACCCCGAAACCGCGCAGGCGCCGGCGACGCCCCGCAAGCACCTGCTCGGTCGACAGCGCGGTGAGTACCGCGAGCTGACGCACGAGCGCGGCGCCGAGTGCTTCCGCCATGACCTGGGGCTCGCGATGCGCGCCACCGAGCGGTTCCGGAATCACTTCATCGACCAGCCCGAGTTGTGACAATCGCACCGCCGTAATGCCCATGGCATCGGCGGCCAGCTCGCGGCGGTCGGCGCTTTTCCACAGGATCGACGCGCAGCCTTCCGGGGAGATGACCGAATAGACGCTGTACTGCAGCATCAGCAGGCAGTCGCAGACGCCGATCGCAAGCGCCCCGCCCGATCCGCCTTCGCCGATCACGCAGCTGACGATCGGCACGCGCAGTTGCGCCATGTCGAACAGGTTTCGCGCGATCGCCTCGCTCTGATTGCGCTCCTCGGAACCAACGCCCGGGTAGGCGCCCGGTGTGTCGATCAGCGTAACCAGCGGCAACCCGAAGCGTTCCGCGGTCAACATCAGCCGGCGCGCTTTGCGATAGCCTTCTGGTTTCGGCATTCCATAGTTGCGCCGCACGCGCTCCTTGGTGTCGCGTCCCTTCTGCTGGCCAATCACCATCACCGGCGTGCCGGCGAGACGCGCCAGGCCGCCGACGATGGCCTGGTCGTCGGCATACATACGATCGCCATGCAATTCCTGGAACTCCGTGAACAGCAGCGGAATGTAATCCAGTGTGTAGGGCCGCTGCGGATGCCGCGCCAGCTGCGTGATCTGCCACGGTGTCAGGCTGCCAAAGATGCTGGTCGTCAGCGTGCGGCTCCTGGCGCGCAGTTTCTCGATCTCCTCGGTCATGTTGACCCGCGAGTCCTCGCCGAGGAAACGCAATTCCTCGATCTTCGCCTCGAGCTCGGCGATCGGTTGTTCGAAGTCGAGGAACTGCAGTGGCATGCCGGCAGTATAAATGGGTCAGTGCAGTCTTGGGCCGTACACCAGGCGCACGCCATCGCGGCCCACCAGCCGGCCGAGTTCGTCCAGCAATTCGCGGGTCGGCTTTACCGACCATTCGTCGCCGAGCGCGAGCGTGCCGCGTGCCTGGTCGCCGGTGTATTGCACGGCGACGCCGCATTGGCCACCACGGCGTGGTCGCAGCGTTTCCTCGAGTCGCTGCATGAAGCGGTCGTCGCTGCCGGCCGCCGGCATCCGGATCACCAGCCGGCGCGCCTCGCGTTCACGCAGGTCGTCGATCGGCGTCAACTTCTTCGCATTGATGCGCCAGTCCTCGATGAACTCATCGAAACGCAGTTGTCCTTCGACGATCAGGATGGCGTCGCGCACGATAACCGCACGATGCTGCTGCCAGATGTCATCGAACAGGCTGACCTCGATTCGTCCGCTGCGATCGTCGAGCAACAGCGTCATGCGCGACCCGCGACGCCTGATCTCGAGCACCAGCCCCGCGACCGTGACGTTCTTGCCGCCGCCAAAGCCTCTGGCGTCGGCGCTGGGCCGCGGCCCGCCAAGATCCGCAATGCGTACGGGCACCAGTTGCCGCAGTTCCTGCTCGTACTCGGCAATCGGGTGACCCGACAGGAACAGGCCCAGTGTTTCGCGTTCGCCCTGCAGTCGCTCCGATTCACTCCAGTCAGGCAGTTCGGCGAGGTCCAGCGCGGATGGCGGGTGATCCACTGAGGCCCCGGACAGGCCACCGAACAAGTCGTCCTGGCCGGCCGCGACCGCGCGCGTGCGCTGATCGCCGAGTTGCATCGCCGCGGGCAATGCCTTGACGAGCGTCGCACGATTCTTGCCGAATCCGTCCAGGCAACCGGATTTCACCATCGCCTCCAGCGTGCGCCGGCCAGCAACGCGCAGCTCCACGCGCCGACAAAGATCCGCAAGATCCCGGTACGGACCATGGCGCTCGCGCTCGCTGACAAGCGCCTCGACCGCGCCCGCGCCGACCCCCTTGATCGCGCCGAGGCCGTAACGGATCGTGCCGGGCCCGGCCACCGTGAATGCAAACATCGAATGATTGATATCGGGCGGCATCACTTCGAGACCGATGCCGGCGCATTCGTCAATGAACGAAACCACCTTGTCGGTGTGTTCCATATCCGACGACAGCACCGCCGCCATGAACGCTTCCGGGTAATGCGCCTTGAGCCAGGCGGTCTGGTAGGCCAGCAGCGCGTAAGCCGCTGAATGCGACTTGTTGAATCCGTAACCGGCAAATTTCTCGATCAGGTCGAAGATATGCCCGGCCCGCGCCGCCGGCACGCCGCGCGTAACGGCACCCTCGACGAACACCGAGCGCTGGGTCGCCATTTCCTCGGGCTTCTTCTTGCCC
>JANNTO010000164.1:0-9984 GCA_031403675.1 Gammaproteobacteria bacterium
GGCGACTGGGGCAATGACGCCGACTGGGGCGCGGCGGGACCCTACGACTTCTTTTCGCAAACCCTACGGCAGCGCCGCACGCTGAGTCAGGACTTGCGGCTGTCATCCGATCGCAATGAAGACTGGTCCTGGATCACCGGCATCTGGTTGTTGCGACTGGAGGAAGCCAATCACATTTCGGATGACGGACTCTATCTGACGGACTCCTTCGTGCGGTTGCTGGACAGCGAGTATCGCGCGACCAGTGCGGCGCTGTACGGCCAGGCCGAGTGGTCACCGAAACCGGCAACGACACTGGTCGCGGGACTGCGCCTCGAAGAACGCGATGCGGAGTACGAGGACGGCGATGGCAGCGCATTCGACCCGCGCGACCGGATGTGGGGCGGGGAGTTGTCGATTACGCATCGATTGCGTGACACGCAGAGTTTGTGGGCGACGTTGTCGCGCGGCTATCGTGCGGGAGGTTTCAACATCGGCACGTCGGTTCCGGCCGGGCGGCAGCAGTTCGATGGCGAATACCTGTGGTCGGCCGAATTGGGATGGAAGGGCCATGACCTGTCTGGCGATCGCTCGGGCGACATCAATCTCTTTTACACGCGTCGCGAGCATCCGCAGGTCGCGACTTCGCTGCAGGTCGATCCGCAGGATCCGCTGACTTTCATGTTCCTGACTGACAACGCCGTGAGCGGCGAGGCCTGGGGACTGGAATCCTCCACGCGTCTGCGGGTCGGCGCACGACTCGAGATCGGCGCGATGCTGTCCTGGATGGAATCGCGGTATCTGGGCTATCGCTTCGGCGAACGGGATCTCGATGGGCGCAGCTTCGCCCACGCGCCTGAATGGAAATCGGCGCTGTCGGCGACCTGGCGTCACCCGGCCGGGTGGATGACGCGCCTCGACCTGTCAGGCGAAGCAGGGTTCTATTTCGACACCAGCCATGACCAACGGTCCGGTTCCCGCTTCCTGGCGAATCTGCGTGCCGGGTATGAGGCTGAACGCTGGTCGGTCCATGTCTGGGCGCACAATCTGCTGGACGAACGCTATCCGGTCCGCGGGTTCTACTTTGGCAATGAACCGCCGGATTTCCCGGCGACTCTCTATCTGCGCTGGGGTGATCCGCGGCAGCTCGGTGTCACGGCGCGCTATTCCTATTGAGGTGCTGTCATGCATGTCGCCATTGAATTGAGTCTGTACCCGCTGGCGGACGAATTCATCCCGCCGATCCGCGACTTCATCGAACGCCTGAATGCGCGGCCGGGTCTGGCAGTCGTCACGAACTCGATGAGCACGCAGGTCAGCGGCGAGTTCGACACCGTGTTCGAGGCACTGCGCGCGGAGCTCCGCCGCAGCTTCGAAGCGCAGCATCGCGCCGTATTCGTCATGAAGGTGCTGGGTGGCGCTGACTGAAATCATTGCGGTCGTATTCGGCCTCGGCTACATCGTGCTCGCGATTCGCCAGCACCGCGCCTGCTGGATCGCGGGCGGCATCAGCACGGCACTCTATGTCGAGATTTTCATCGAGGCCGGCCTGCCGCTGCAGGCCGCCCTGCAGGTGGTCTACGTCGCGCTGTCGGCCTACGGCTGGTACGCATGGCGGCCCGCCGGTGCAACGGCCGTTCGGCCCCTTTCCTGGACGTGGTCGCGGCACCTGGCAGCTCTCGCATGTGTCGGCATCGCGACGGCGATCAGTGCGCCGCTGCTCGCACGCTACGCCGGTTCAAGTGCGCCGCTTGCCGATTCGCTCGGAACCTGGGCCAGCGTGGTTGCAACCTGGCTGCTTGCGCGCCGCTACATCGATACCTGGTACTGGTGGATTGTCATCGACACGGGCTTGGCTGGCCTGTTCGCCAGCCAGGGACTCGTTCCGACTGCGGCACTCTATTTTGCCTATGCACTGCTCGCAGTCGCAGGCTGGCGGGCCTGGCGACGCAGCCAGGAAGTAGTGCAATGAACCGCGCGCCGCCGGATGCCGTCGCGAACCGGATCGCCGGCATCGTGGCGGAACTTGGTCTGGTACGGCCATGCGTCACGCCACTGCCGGGCGGCCTCGCGAACCGGACTCTGCGCTTGCAGGATGAGGGTCACGACTTGGTGCTCCGGCTCGGTGCTTCGAGCGAGACGCTTGGCTTCAGCCGCGATTCCGAGTTCGCCATGCTGGAACTTGCGGGGGCGGCAGGTCTCGCGCCGGAAATCGTGCTCGCGAGACCGGAGCAGGGGCTGATCGTCACGCGTTATGTCGCGGGCCGCCTGCCGGATGCAAAGGACCTGTCGGATCGCGGTTTTCTGGCCCGCGTCGGATCATGGATCGCGCGCCTGCAAACACTTGTGCCGCCGCCGGACCTGCCGCCGATCGACTGCGGCGCGCGGGCCGCCGGTTATCTGGACGCGCTGCAAGAGCGGAATCCATCTGCACTCACCGCCGGCATCGCGCAGCGTCTGGTAGCGCATCGCGCCGCGCATACACCGGCCGGACGAGCGATTGCCTGTCATCACGATCTACATCACCGCAATTTCGTCGATACCGGTGCAGCGCTGGTGGTGCTCGACTGGGAGTACGCCGGACCCGGCGACCCAGTCGCGGATCTGGCATCCTGCATCGGATACCACGATATCGAAACGGCCGGCATCGACGCTTTGCTCGCGGGCTATGGCGAGGATTCCATCGCAATCCGCGCGCGACTGGAAACGCAGAGCTGGATATTCCATTGCCTGTGGTATGGCTGGAATGGTGTTGCCGTCCTGGCAGGGCTTTCACCCGACCCCGATCTTCAGAGGCGGCTCGTCGTCCGGCTGATGTCCTGAACGGTTGCGCAAGAGCAGGCGCTTCCAGCAAGATGCGCGACCCATGAGCGAGATCATCGTCACCGACCGCGACGGCGGAGAGCATCGCGTCAATGCGCGCGTCGGCGTCAGCCTGATGGAAACGCTGCGCGAGTTCGATTATGGCGTCGCGGCGATTTGCGGCGGCATGTGTTCCTGTGCGACCTGTCATGTCTATGTCGCTGCGTCGTGGCTCGACAAGCTGCCGCCGATGCAGGGCGACGAGAAGGAAATCCTGCAGGAACTCGTGAGCTACCGGCCGCAGGGTTCGCGGCTCTCGTGCCAGATTCCGTTCGAGGAGGCGCTGGCGGGAATCGAAGTCGAGGTCGCGCCGGAGGAATAGCCGCGCTAGCGGCGCTCCGCCTGCTGCGCGACCGCCCTGGCCGCCGCTTCGATCGCGGCTGCGTCGCCGAGAAAACGGCGCGGTGCAGCCGGTCGCTGGCGTGCATCCAGTTCATAGAGTATCGGCACGCCGGTCGGAATATTGAAGTCGACGATCGCCGCGTCACTCATGCCGTCCAGCATCTTCACCAGTGCCCGCAGGCTGTTGCCGTGCGCAACGATCAGTACATTGCGGTCGCTGGCAAGCGCAGGTTGAATGCGTTCGCGCCAGCAGGGCTCGAAACGGGTCAGCGTATCCTTCAACGATTCGGTTCCCGGCAGCTGTGCGGTGGCGATGCCGCGATAGCGCGTATCGAACCTCGGGTGACGCGGATCGTCCAGTGCCAGCGGCGGCGGCGGCACGTCGTAACTGCGGCGCCAGACCTTGACCTGCTGCGCTCCGAATTTCTCGGTCGTGGCGGACTTGTCGAGGCCCTGCAGTGCCCCGTAATGACGCTCATTCAGGCGCCAGTCACGCTCGACCGGCAGCCACATGCGGTCCATCTGGTCCAGCATGATCCAGAGTGTGCGGATCGCGCGCTTCAGTACTGAAGTGAAGGCGATGTCGAATTCGATTCCCTGTTCACGCAGCAGCTGGCCGGCCGCGTGTGCCTCGGCGCAGCCGTGTTCGGTCAGGTCGACGTCGGTCCAGCCGGTGAACCGGTTCTCGAGATTCCAGGTGCTCTGGCCATGACGCACGAGCACGAGTTTGCCTGGCACGTTGAATCCTTAGCGCTCGGCGAGACGCCGGACGGCCTGCAGTGCGACCGACAGGGTCGGGAAGTCGGCGCTTCCGGTGGCGCGCATTTCGGTGACGGTGCGGTCAAGACTGTCGACGATCGTGCCGCCGGCTTTCAGCCAGGCATCGACCCGGGCCGCTGCATCGCCACGCCCGCCGCGTGCGAGCACCTGGTCGCAGAGCTTGCGCTGCAGCGAATAGGCGTCTTCGCGCAGTGTGCCGCGGGCCAGCGCCTGCCAGTGACCCTCGACAGCGAGCCGCTCTATTTCACCGCGGATCCAGTCGAGCCCAATCGCAGCACCCAGGCCGAAATAGACGCGGGCCGCCTGCGCGATCGGTGCACGGCGCGCCAGTGCGACTTCGACGATGTCCACGCTCGAATGGATGGCACCCAGACTGGCGACGCGGCGCGCGACGCTCCCCGGCACGCCATCCACTGCGAATCGTTGCAGCCCGCGATCGTAGCGCTCGACCTCCAGGCCCTCGATCAGTTCCGGCAGGTTGGTCATCAACTCAAGGATACCGGGACGCAGCCGGCTCACGGCGCGCTCGATGTCGAGATTCGGGCCGAGATTGCGCAGTACCCAATAGGTCAGGTGGCGCAGCAGCCGCGTGGTCTCGTGCGCCATGTCGTACTGCATCGAGCTCGGTACCTTGTCATCCAGTGCCTCGATGTCCGCCCACAGATCGCGCATGCCGGTGATCTCGCGCGCGATCGCAAAAGCGCGCGCGATGCTGCCAACATCGGCGCCGGTGTCTTCCTGGGTGCGGATCGCGAATACCGGACCCATGCGATTCACCAGGCTGTTGGTGGTCGCAGTGACGATGATCTCGCGACGCAGCTGGTGGCGCAGGATGGCGCGCGGGTAACGGCGCTGCACCGGCAGCGGAAAATAGCGTGTCAACTCGCTGCCGAGGAACGAGTCCTCGGCCACGTCGGTGCCGATCAGTTTTTCGGACAGCCAGATCTTCGAGTATGAGAGCAGCATGGCGAGCTCGGGACGCGTCAGTCCCTGGCCCTTGCGGTGCCGTTCGACGATCTCGTCGTCGGTCGGCAGCGCCTCCAGCGAGCGGTCAAGTATCCCGGAGCGCTCCAGCGCGCGGATCACATGACCGAGTTCGAAAATGCGCTCCACGGCGCGGGCCTGCAATCCGGAGATCGCGAGGCATTGCAGATAGTTGTTGCGCAGTACCAGCTCGCCGACTTCCTCGGTCATACGGGCCAGCAGCCGGTTGCGTGCCGCACGCGTCAGCTTGCCGGATTCCATCAGCGGGGCAAACAGGATCTTGAGGTTGACCTCGACGTCGGAGCAGTTGACGCCGGCGGAATTGTCGATGAAATCCGTGTTGATGCGCCCGCCACCGGCTGCGAATTCGATGCGGCCGCGTTGCGAGAATCCGAGGTTGCCACCTTCACCGATGACCCGGCAGCGCAGTTCGCTGCCATTGACGCGCACCGCATCGTTCGAGCGGTCGCCGATCTCGGCGTGGGTTTCATGCGCCGACTTGACGTAGGTGCCGATGCCGCCGTTCCAGAGCAGGTCGACCGGCATCTGCAGTATCGCCCGCATGATCTCGACAGGGGATGCACTGGCTGTGTTGATGCCGAGCATTGCGCGCGCCTCGGCTGAAAGCGCAATGGTCTTGTTCTGACGCGAATGGACACCACCGCCTTTCGATATGAGCTTCGCGTCGTAGTCCTCCCAGCTCGAACGCGGCAGGTCGTATATCCGCCTGCGTTCCTTGAAGCTCTTCGCCGCGTCGGGTGACGGGTCGATAAAGATGTGCCGGTGGTCGAATGCCGCAAGCAGCCTGATATGCGGGGACAGCAACATCGCATTGCCGAACACGTCGCCCGACATGTCGCCGATGCCGGCGACCGAGAAGTCCTGCGACTGGATGTCGACGCCGAGCTCGCGGAAATGGCGCCGCACCGATTCCCAGCCACCGCGCGCGGTGATCGCCATGTCCTTGTGGTCGTAGCCCGCCGAACCGCCGGACGCAAATGCGTCGCCGAGCCAGAAGCCGTACTGCTCCGAAATCGCATTCGCGACGTCGGAGAACTTGGCAGTGCCCTTGTCGGCCGCGACGACCAGGTAGGCGTCGTCGCCGTCATGCCGCACGACTGCGGGCGGCGGCCTGACCTTGCCAGCGACTACGTTGTCGGTGACATCGAGCAGGGCGCGGATGAATATCCGGTAGCACTCGGTGCCTTCGGCCAGCGCCTCGTCGCGGCCCGTGGGCAGGCGCCGCGGCACGAAGCCGCCTTTGGCGCCGACCGGCACGATGACGGTGTTCTTGACGTTTTGCGCTTTCATCAGGCCGAGCGTTTCGGTACGAAAGTCCTCACGTCGATCTGACCAGCGCAGGCCGCCGCGGGCGACGTGACCCATGCGCAGGTGCACACCCTCGACCCGTGACGAATGGACAAAGATCTCGTGCATCGGCTTCGGCAGCGGGACTTCGGCGACCTGGCGTGGATCGAGCTTCAGCGACAGGTAGGGTTTCGGCGTACCGTCTGCATTGGTCTGGAAATAGTTGGTGCGGTGTGTTGCGTCGATGGCGGCCAGAAACACCCGCAAAATGCGGTCGTCGTCGATGCGTGTGACGCCCGCCAGCAGCCGGTCCAAGGCACGCCGTTGCCCGAGCTCTGCACGCCTGCGCTGCGATTGCGTTAGCTGCGGATCGAAGCGCGCGATGAACAGTCGCAACAGCCGGCCGGACGCGGCGGCATTGCTGGCGAGCGCTTCTTCCATGTATGACTGGGACAGGGGCATGCCGATCTGCCCGAACCAGCGCGCGTAGGTCCTGAGCACCATCGCCTCGCGCCAGTCGAGGTCCGCAGCGAGGACCAGCCGGTTGAACCCGTCATTGTCAGCATTGCCAAGCCAGACATTGACGAATGTGGTCTTAAAGCGCGGCCCGTCGCTGTCGAGATCGATGCGCACGCCGCGCGGATGCTCGAGCTCGAAGTCCTGGATCCACAGGTTGCCGCTGCCGGTTTCGATCTCATAGGGACGCTCGCTGATCAGCTTGAGTCCGAGATTCTCGATGGTCGGCAGCACGTCGGAAATGGGAATCGGCCGGTCACGCCGCAGCAACTTGAACTGGACCTTGTGCGCGGGCTGGTCGGCACGGCGATAAAGCGCCATGCGCAGCCCCGACGGGTCGGCCAGCAGCCCCTCCAGGCAGGCAATGTCGTCCACCGCTGCACCGAGTGGCGTGTCTTCCTGGTATGCGGCGGGAAACGCCTGGCCCCAGATGCGGTTCAGACGCAGTGCTTCGGCTTCGTCGTGGGCGTCGAGCAGCGCATCCTTCAGTTGGTCCTGCCAGGTGCGCACGGCTTCCGTGATCCGGTGCTCAAGTTCGACTGCATCGACGCCGACGTCAGAGTCCGGCGCGGTGCGCACCAGCATGTGCAGGCGTGCCAGCACGGATTCCGAGAGCGTGACCTGCGATTCGATGGTCTGGCCGCCGAATGCATCGCGCGCCAGGCGCTCGATGCGCTCGCGCGCCTGCGTGTTGTAGCGATCGCGCGGCACGAACACGAGGCAGGAATAGAAGCGGCGAAAAACATCACGGCGAACGAACAGCCGTACCTGGGCACGCTCGTAGAGATTCACGACACCGCGGATGATCCGGATCAAGTCCGGAATCGTGGCCTGGAACAACTCGTCCCTCGGGAAGGTCTCAAGCGCATGCGCGACGGCCTTGCTGTCGTGGCTCGAGGCCTTGAGGCCGAAACTGTCGATGACGCGCTGGACCTTGTGGCGCAGCACGGGTATCTCGCGCGGACTGCGGCTGTAGGCCGATGAAGTCCACAGGCCGATGAAACGGCGCTCGCCGGTCACCTGGCCTTTGGCGTCAAAGGTCTTGATGCCGATGTAGTCGAGATACGCGGCACGGTGGACTGTGGCGATCGTGTTCGCCTTGGTGATGATCAGCGGCTCCGCCGAGCGTGCAAATTTGCGCACCTCGCCGGTCAGGACGACGGACTTGGCCTTGTGGCCCGCGCGCGGCCGCATGATGCCAAGACCCGATGGGGTCACGGGCACGAGCCGGTCGCGCTTGGGACCGCGCCGCAGGCGGTATTCGCGGTAGCCGAGGAAGGTGAAGTGATCGGCCTCCATCCATTCCAGCAATGCCCGGGCCTCGCTGACCTCGTTCATCTGGCCACGGAGCTTGATCGCCCCGAGCTCGGCCGCAACTTCGCTGGCCTTGCCGCGCATGCGGCGCCAGTCGCTGGTTGCCGCGCGGAGGTCATCCAGGCTGCCGCGAATGCTGCGTTCAATGGCGGCCAGGCGCCGCGGATCCGGCTCGCGATCGATCTCGATCAGCTGCCAGGACTCGGGTCTCGCGGCAGGCGGCGCCTGGTCGAGAAACAGTTCCCTCAGCCGCCCGCTCCGGTCGCGCAGCACCATGAACACCGGGTGAGCGAGCAGGTGCACGGCGAGTCCATTCTGCGAGCAGACGATACCAAGCGAATCCACCAGGAACGGCATGTCGTCGGTGACGACCATGATGACGGTGTGCGAGGAGGCGAATCCGTCTTGCGCCGGGTCCGGATTGAACACTCGCACCAGCGAACGGCCGGCGCGGCGCACGCGTCCGAGCGCAAGTTCGGCGAGGGCGGCGCCCGCCAGATCGGCGTCGACGTGCCGCACCAGGTCGAGTTCCGAGACGCCGTGATAGAAACAATGCGCCAGGCGATCGGGCGCAACCGGCAGGCCGCGGCGGCCCACGCGGCGGGCGCTGGCGGCGATACGATTGATGATTGCCTGTCGGGCGGCCGGGATCCTGCCTAGCATCATCACTCCAGACGCGCCCGGCCCGTCGCAAGCGGGGCAGTGGCGTGGCGGCGCAAATTATACACGCGAGTCCCCGGACGGACCGAGCAGCCAGGAGCGTTTCTGCAGGCGCGCCAGCAACTGGTCAAACAGCGACTGCTCGGCAGGACCCAGCTCGCCCAGCAAGCGCCGCTCGTAGGCACGCGCCAGTGGCACAATCTGCCGATAGACGGACGCTCCGCGTGCGGTCAATGTCAGCACGGAACGCCGCCGGTCACTTGCGGCAAGTACCCGGCGCACACGGCCCTTGCGCATCAGGCCGGCTACGGCGCGACTCACCGCAACCTTGTCCATTGCGGTGCGCTCGGCGACGGCGGCGGCGGAAAGCCCGGGCGCACGTGCCAGGACTGCAATGACACGCCACTGCGGTATCGTCAGCGCGAAACGCCGCGCATAGGCCCCGGCCAGCGCCGCCGAAACGGTATTTGACAGCACGGACAGGCGATAGGGCAGGAAGTGTTCCAGCTCCAGGGCCGGAACGTCGGTTGTGGGCACGAATGGTTTCTTGGCTGGCACGGACGGATTATAGTTGCAATTGCAACTAACCCGGGAGCGGAACATGGGCGAGCTGTTCGAAAACCCGATGGGTACCGACGGCTTCGAGTTCGTCGAGTACACGGCCGAGGACCCTGAGCAGCTGCGGGCCCTGTTTGCGCGCATGGGTTTCCCGGCCGTAGCCCGGCATCGCAGCAAGAACGTCACGCTGCACCGCCAGGGTGACATCAATTTCATCATCAATGCCGAGCCCCAGGGCTTTGGCCAGCAGTTCGCCCGTGCGCACGGGCCATCGGCCTGCGCCATGGCCTTCCGCGTCAGGGACGCCGCCTACGCCCTGCACCGGGCGGTCGAGCTGGGTGCGAAGCCGGTCGAGACCCGGGTGGGCCCGATGGAGCTCCACATTCCGGCGATCGAGGGTATCGGCGGCAGCATCATCTATCTCGTGGATCGCTACGGCGACCGGACGATTTACGATGTGGATTTCATGCCCGTTCGGGACCCGCAGCAGTCGGTGCGCGAAGCCGGCCTGACATTGATCGATCACCTGACGCACAACGTCCAGCGCGGCAACATGAATCTCTGGTCCGGCTTTTACGAGCGGCTGTTCAACTTCCGCGAGATCCGCTACTTCGACATCGAGGGGAAAAAGACGGGTCTCTTCAGCCGCGCGATGACGAGTCCCTGCGGCAAGATCCGCAT
>JANNTO010000165.1:0-3606 GCA_031403675.1 Gammaproteobacteria bacterium
TGCCTGCTCACCTGGAAGCTACACGGAGGTCGAGATTCCATGAAGACGGCAACAACGCGTTGGAGCGGACCGTGAAGCATCGTGGGCCGCGTCTGGCCGCGGCACAGGCGTCGTGGCCGGCCGCTCAACTGGGTCGTTGAGGTTGTAGGAAAACCCCTTTGTTGTGTCGTTCTCGGGGGCGCGAGATCGCGCCGGCGCGATCGCGAGTCGGATGACTCGGAGAATCGCTGGAGGGTTTGCGACGACCAGGTGCGCTTGGCGTTGCGGTGGGAGGTTCTACTTCGCTTCGCGACTGCGCATACCCGTGATGCGCGAGTTTTTCGATGTTGTGGACCAGGCAGAAGAGCTTGCATTGCGCATCGACCTTCGCTTTGCCTCGGAGCGTGAAGCGATCGAGCCCCTTGTTGTATCGGAGGTTGCCGAAGACCGGCTCCACGGTTGCGAAGCGCTCGCCGTAGCGTACGCGACCCTCGGGCGAGTCGATGCGTTTCTTCATCCGGTCGGTGTGTGACTCGGGCGTGGTCGCGGCGTTGCCTTGAAAGAACTCGACCTGGCGTGTCCTGGTCTTTTCGGGCGCGCGCAAGCAGCGGTCGCGATGCGAGCAGGGAACACAATTGCGCTCGGCGCCGCGGAATCGGACCGACACCCAACCGTTGGTGAGGCAGTGGCTGCCGTTGCCGAAGAGGGACTTCCCCGCCGGACACACGCAGGTCTTGGCGTCGGCGTTGTGGGTGAAGTCACTCGGCTGATAGGTCGCGGCCTTCTTCCCGGTGTTCGACTTGTCATGCAGCGGATCAGGCGCTTGCTTGTGCCGTTCTTGCGTTGCGAACCGCTCATCGCGCCCGCGCATGCCGTTGTCGGCGATGAGCGCCTCAATCTCCATGGCGGCGAGCTGCTTCAGGTTCTCTTCGCTGTGATACCCCGCCTCGGCGGTGATGACCGAGTGGTCCGCGAGCACGTCCTTCATCGCCGCCACCACCGGCATGAGGAGCTCTTGCTCGGAACCGGTGCCGTGCGCCTGGGCGCAGACGATGATCTGGTTCTGGCCATCGACTGCCGCAACCCCGGTGTAGCCCTGGATCACGCCCTTGCCAGTGGCCATCTTGGCGCTCTCGTTGTCGGTGCGGTTGGCTCTTGCGGATCGCGCCCTTCTCCCCGCGGCGCTCCTCGGGATTGTCGGCAAGCCAGCCGCGAATCTGCGCAGCATCGTGCTTCAGGCGCTCAATGCGCTTGGCTTCCTTCGCCGCGAGATCGGGTTCGACCGGCTTGGCATCCTCCTCACGGTGGCGTTGCAGCATCGTCTTCGCCGCTGCTTCGAGCTTCGCGGCCTGGCGCTCGAAGTCCGTCCGCGTGCCGCTGCGGCCTTTGGCCGCGTTGCTCGGCAGCTTCACCCCGTCGATCGCAAACATCTCGCGCCCGATCAAGCCTTGCCGATCGCGAGAATCGCCAGCACCGCGGCGAACCCCCGGGCGATGTCATCGCCCACGGTGCTCACAAAGCTCGCGATGGTCGTGAAGTGCGGGCTCGTATCCCCGCACAAGGCAATGAACGCCACCTGCTCGCGACACGCGCGTTCGATGGCCCGGCTGCTCACAATCCCACGCGAGTAGGCGAAGAGCACCACCTTCAAGAGCATCGCCGGCGGATACGCCGAGCAACCGGCCTCGTCGTTCCTGAAGCGCCGATCGAAGTGCGACAGATCGATCTCGTGATCGAGAAGATGAGCCAACGCGTGCTCGAATGTTCCCGGCAACAACTGCCGCGCCAGGTCGACGGGCAGGAATCGGGGGCTGGTATCAATGTGCTTGTAACGGGCCATGGGGCGTGGTCCTCTGCGATCCTCGACGGATACGCTTTCGACCCGCCACTGCCTATCTCGTTCCGGCGCGGCAAGATGCGCAGATGGTTTTTCTACAACCTCGTTAGAGCGCACTCGTCGCGAATGGATAATCTGGCTATAATGTAGCCAGAATGCGTTTCGAGATACTTCTTTCCCCTGAGGCAGTCGAAGACCTTCGGATGCTGAAGGCCAATGCTCGCGCGGCGGTCAAGGATGCGCTCGAAACACATCTCCGGAATGAACCGACCAAGACCAGTCGAAGTCGTATCAAGCGCCTTCGGGGTCTTTCGAAGCCACAGTTTCGGCTTCGGGTCGAGGAGGTCCGCGTGTTTTACGATGTAGTGGGCTCGACCGTGGAGGTCCTGGCCATAGTGCCCAAGCCGGAGGCGGAAACATGGCTCAACCAGTTCGGAAGTCCCGAGTGAAGGAAGTGCCCCTGTCCGAGGTGAAGGACGATCTATCGCGGTTTCTTCGAGAGGCGGGCGATCGGGAAATTGTCATCACCCGTCATGGAAAGCCTGCGGGCGTGCTCATCGGCTTCAAGACCGAGGACGACTGGTTTGATTACCGGCTCGAGAATGATCCAAGGTTTCTGGACCGGATTCAGAGCGCTCGCGACAGTGTGCGAGCCGGTCGCGGAGTGAGGCTCGAGGAGCTGGAGAGGAAATAGAGTGCGCTCTGACAACGCGAGGCGACTTGCCACGGCAAGCCGTGTCAACTCACCCCGTTAGCTGTCATTCGAATGAGCGCCGTGAAGTTCCGCGAGATGAAGGCCGCCGACGTGCCAGGGCTTTTCCACGTTCGCCCGAGAACGCGCGAGAACGCGATGACGCTCGAGGAACTGCAACGACTCGGCATCAACCCGCAGAGCGTCACGGAAAGCCTCGGCAAGTCCACCAAGGGCTGGGTGTGCGACGACTCCGACCGGGTCGTCGCGTTCTCCATAGCCGATCGCGCGACGGCAGAATTCCTGGCCATCGCCGTGCTTCCGGAGTACGAGGGAAAAGGCGTCGGCGGCAGGCTCATGGCTCTCGCCGAGGAATGGCTCGCGGCATCGGGCTGCAAGCGAGCGTGGCTCACGACGGATCTCGATACCACGCTTCGTGCTTACGGCTTCTATCGCAAGCGGGGCTGGACCGACTGGAAGATCGAAAGAGGCCTACGGTGGATGGAACTCCGCCTTCCTCCATGACAGTAGTGACCAAAATGGGAATTCCTGAGCGGTGCGCATATTTGCTGCAAGCACTTGGCAACAACGCCTAGTAACGTACTTGCTCAATGGTTGACCAGGTTCTCCTTCACGATCTCCTGCCTGAAGCGAAATACATTCGGATCCCTGGGATCGACGATCGCCCGAACCCAATGCGTATTGGGATGGCCGAAGGTCTCCACCCTCGTGAAGTTTTCGATGGCTCGACGACTTCTGGAGCCGTACAAGGGTTTGTCTACGCGAAAGATGTGGGTATCCCCATGCACGTAGACCACCGGCTTGCCGAACGCGACCGTCTCCTTCTCCAGCGCGGCCAGGAACTCGTCGAAGCCGGTTGCCCTTCTCGCTTGTGGGGGCTTGATTGCAAGGCCCCACAGGAAGTATCTCTCCTGCGTGTTCGGGGGCCAGGAAGTTTCAAACTGGGGATTGGCTTGCGCAATGATCATGATCGCTTTGCTTCCACTGCGCGTCGCCAGCTCGAACGCTTGTCTCATCCACGCCAGGTTGGCCGCGGTTCGCTCTGCGTACTCGGCGTCCATCGTTCAAATTAACCGGC
>JANNTO010000166.1:0-4311 GCA_031403675.1 Gammaproteobacteria bacterium
ACTTCGTCCACGATCGCGAAATGCTGGCCGCGCTGGACGCGATCCTCGAGATGTTGCGCCAGGTTGTCACGCAGGTAATCGAATCCGAACTCGTTGTTGGTGCCGTAGGTGACGTCGCAGGCGTAGGCCGCGCGCTTCTCGGTGGACGGCTGACCGCTCGTGATCACTCCGACCGACAAGCCGAGCGCGCGGTAGATCGGCCCCATCCATTCGGCGTCGCGCTGCGCCAGGTATTCGTTGACGGTCACGACGTGCACGCCCTGGCCGGCGAGCGCATTGAGATAAACCGGCAGGGTCGCGACCAGGGTCTTGCCCTCGCCGGTGCGCATCTCGGAAATCTTGCCCTCGTGCAGCACCATGCCGCCGATCAGCTGTACGTCGAATGGACGCATGCCGACACTGCGGGTCGCAGCCTCGCGCGCGGTCGCAAATGCCTCCGGCAGGATGGCGTCGAGTGCCTCACCCGCCGCGAGCCGGGTGCGAAACGTCCTGGTCTGGGCGCAGAGATCGTCGTCGCCCTTCGCGGCGAACGCTTCGGCAAAACCATTCGCCAGCCTCACGCGTTCGGAATACTGGCGCAGCAGCCGCTGGTTACGGCTGCCGAAGATCCGCGTAAAGATGTTCAACACGCGACTGGGACCTCGGACCGGAGGGTATTGCCGCGGCATTTCCCGCGGCGAAGACCGGTCAAAACCGGTAGTTTACTACGACACGATCCGGTTTATTTCGTTCGAGACCGCGTTCAGCGGCGCACGAAAGACAGCGGATTCACCCGGCTGCCGTCACGCAGCACTTCGAAGTGCAGATGCGTGCCGGTCGAACGGCCGGTGGATCCCATCAGCGCGATCGGATCGCCGCGCTTCACAGTCTGGCCGGGCTCGACCAGCAGTTTGGCGTTGTGTGCGTAACGCGTCACATAGCCATTGCCGTGCGTGACCTCGATCGAGCGGCCATAGCCGCCGTCAGTGCCGGCATGACTCACGATGCCGTCCGCGACCGCCAGCACGCGCGTGCCCGCCGCGCCCGCAAAATCGAGTCCGGGGTGATTCGCCTGATTGCCGTGGAACGGATCGGTGCGCTGCCCGTAGAGCGACGAAATGTATCCGGACTCGACCGGTCGGCCGCCCGGCACGATCTGCCGCGCGAGTTCGCGGGTCAGGATCAGGTTCTGCAGCGCCGTCAGCTGACGACGGCGATCGTCGATCTGCGCGTCCATCGAATCGAGCATCGCGTCAAGCGCCGGCACTACCGGCCCTTCGCCTGCGCCGGTTTCGGGTCCACCGAGCGCCGGTGGCTGGTCGAAATCGAATTCGCCGCGCTTGAGCTTGCCGACCTCGGTCAGGTGCTTGCCGAGCGCGTCGAGCCGCAGCAGCTGCGCCTGCATGCGGCCGACCCGGGTCGCGAGCGTTGCGACCTGGTCATCGACTACCTGCTGGATCTTCACGAGTTGTTCGCGCTGCGTGGCGAGGTCCTCGTTCCAGCGCGCGAGCGTGTGCTCGCCAAGCGCGCGCGTGGCGCCCCATTTGCCGCCGGCAACATAGGCACCGGCTGTCAATGCGATGACAGCGAGGCCCGCAGTCGAGTACGCGCGCAGGCGTTTGAAGGTCATAATGATCGACGCTTCCCGGCCCGGTCGGGGCCACCCTGAACCGCCGCACGGTGCCAAAAAAAGCCTTGAAACTCAAGTACTTTCATAATCCCTGAGTCAAACCCCCTGCCGACCAAATCGAAAAAACCGACCTCTGTCAGTCACTTGCTGGAGCAAGGGCAGGGAATGCTCAAGCGCCTGCGCGAGGGCTCGGCCGCTGCCAACCGCACACTCGAGGCGCTGCACCGCCTGCTGCCTGTGGAACTCGCGGCCCAGGTCTGGGGTGCCGTGATCCGCGACGGAACCCTGACCGTGTTCGTGCGCTCTGCCGCCTGGGGCACGCGGCTGCGCTATCTGGCGCCGCGTTTCACGGACGCGCTGGCCGCCGAGCTCGGCATCGAACTTAATCAGGTGAAAGTGAAGGTGCGCGCCGGGCGCAGCTGATCAGATCGTCGCGCCCGCGGCCGTGGTGTAGGAAATCGGCGCCGCGCTCTCTTCCTTGAAAGTGACTTCTTCCCACGCCGCGGTATCGGCCAGCATGGTGCGCAGCAGCCGGTTGTTCAGCCCGTGGCCGGACTTGAAGCCGGTGAACTCGCCGATCAGTGAGTGGCCGAGCAGGTAGAGATCGCCGATCGCATCGAGGATCTTGTGGCGCACGAACTCGTCTTCGTAGCGCAGGCCGTCTTCATTCAGGATCCGGTAATCGTCCAGCACGATCGCGTTGTCGAGCGTACCGCCGAGCGCAAGATTGCGGCCCCGCAGCGTCTCGAGATCGCGCATGAAACCAAAGGTGCGGGCGCGGCTGACCTCGCGCAGGAAGGTCGTAGTCGAGAACTCCATCGAGGCGCGCTGGGAATGGCGGTGAAACACCGGGTGGTCGAACTCGATCTCGAAATTGACGCGGAAACCCTCGTACGGATCGAAGCGCGCCCATTTGTCGCCGTCGCGGACTTCGATGCGCTGACGCACGCGGACAAAACGCTTCGGCAGCGCTTGTTCCTCGATTCCCGCGGACTGGATCAGGAACACGAATGGCCCGGCACTGCCGTCCATGATCGGTACTTCTGCGTCGGTCAGTTCGACGAAGGCGTTGTCGATGCCGAGGCCCGCAAGTGCGGAGAGCAGGTGTTCAACGGTCGAGACGCCCGCGCCGGCAACTGACAGCGTCGTGCCGAGGGTGGTCTCGGTGACGTTGGTCGCGCGCGCCGGAATGTCCACAGGCGGGTCGAGATCCACGCGCCGGAACACGATGCCCGTGTTTGGCGGCGCCGGCCGCAGCACCATCAGCACCTTGCGGCCGGTGTGCAAGCCGATGCCGGTCGCGCGGATCGAGTTCTTGAGGGTCCGTTGCTGGGCCATGGACAGCCTATTGAAAAATAACGGAATAACTTACCACAAAGGCACACCGAACTGGGATCGACCGGCCGCTGGCCAGCGGAGGTAAGCCAGCGGCCGTCTTCCCGTACTCACGGCGGCGTGCGCGGGGCGCTGCGTTCGCGCTGACGCTCGGCGCGCCGGCCGGTTGCGCGGCGGCAGGCACGCAGACGCAGACGCGCGATTCGCAGACCATCACGGTCCGCCCTGTCCCGTACCACTGCCGGCCTCAGTCAGCCTGACGCCGCAGGAAGGCCGGTATGTCGAGCACGTCCTCCGAGCCGAAGTCGGCGCGCAGCCCGTCGCCGACCGCTCGCTGCGGCTGGCGCTGGATCGCGGGGCGGTCGAGGCGGCTGTAGTCAGGCGGTGCCGCACGATTTCTTGCTGCGACCAGCTTGACGTCGCCGCCGCGGCGCGCCGTGGCAGGCGTTGCCGCGACCGGAGCCGCCACCTTCGATTGAACGCGCCCAAGGCCAGTCGCGACCACTGTGACGCGCAACTCACCCTGCATCTCGGGATCGATGACGGTGCCGACCACGACGGTCGCGTCCTCGGCTGCGAACTGCTTGACGGTGTTGCCGACTTCCTCGAATTCGCCGATCGACAGGTCGAGCCCCGCCGTGACGTTGACCAGGATGCCGTGCGCGCCGGCCAGGTTGATGTCCTCGAGCAGCGGCGATGACACCGCCATCTCGGCCGCGACCCGGGCACGGTGTTCCCCGGTGCCGACCCCGGACCCCATCATCGCGAGACCGGTCTCCGACATCACCGTACGCACGTCGGCAAAGTCGACATTGATCAGGCCCGGGCGTGTGATCAGTTCGGCGATGCCCTGGACCGCGCCCTGCAGCACCTCGTTGGCACGCTTGAATGCCTCGAGCAGCGTGGTCTGGCCACCAAGCACCTGCAGCAGCTTCTGGTTCGGAATCGTGATCAGCGAATCCACGTGCTGCGACAATTCCATGATGCCGGCATCGGCAATTGAATGACGCTTGCTGCCTTCCATCGTGAACGGGCGCGTGACGACCGCGACCGTCAGGATGCCAAGCTCGCGTGCCACCTGCGCAACGACCGGCGCCGCTCCGGTTCCCGTACCGCCGCCCATGCCGGCCGTGATGAACAGCATGTCGCAGCCCTCGATCAGCTCGATGATGCGATCACGGTCTTCCATCGCCGCCTGTCGGCCGATCTCCGGGTTGGCGCCGGCGCCAAGGCCCTTCGTGATGTTGCAGCCGATCTGCAGCGAGGCCTTCACCTGCGAGTGCTTCAGCGCCTGCGCGTCGGTGTTCACACAGATGAACTCGACGCCCTCGATGCCGCACTTGGCCATGTGGGATATGGCATTGCCG
>JANNTO010000167.1:0-1739 GCA_031403675.1 Gammaproteobacteria bacterium
TGCCTCGTACGCCGCCTGCGCGTCGGGCGTATTCGACGCGGTCGCGTTCGACGACCGCCACGGCAGCCCGATGTGACGAGCGAGCTGGCCGGCGCCGAACGCGGCTTTCACGTACTCCGGCGTGCCGAACGCGGGCGAACCCGATTTCATGTCGACATTCGACGTGAAACTGCCATAGATCACCGGCGTCCCGGGCCGGACCAGCTGTGCCAGCGTGATCCCGGCGAGCGCTTCGGCGTGCGCCAGCGTCAGCGCGCCGGTGATCGTCACGGGTGCCATCGCCCCCGCCAGCGTGAACGGCGTGATGATGAGCACCTGGCCGGCCACCGCAAAATCAATGATGCCCTCGGCCATCGGGATGTCGAGTTGCAGCGGCGAGTTGGTGTTGATGACCGTGTAGACGTACGCGCGCTGCTGGAACTCCTCCGCGCTGATCCCGTGTGCCAGCCGGATCAGTTCGAAGCAGTCGGCGATCTGCTGGTGGCCGCGCGAGAACACCATTGGGATCTTGTCGGAGAGCAATACTTGCGCGCGCGTGGTCTCGAAGTGCCGCAAATGCACTGCGACGTCCTGCGGCTCCACGGCACTGCCAAGCACATGAATGACATCGAAGCTCTGGCACAACTTGATCAGGTTGCGAAAATCCTCGAGCGTGCCCGCGCGGCGGCCACCGACGATGTCCATGATGTTGGGCGGGCCGGCGGTCGGCGCCAGCAGCACGTGCCGGCCGCCGACCGGCGCGTGCCATTCTGGATTCACCGAGTGCATCGTGAACGTACCCGGAGCCTGGGCAAGCGACTGCTTGACCAGCGCGCGATCGATGCGCACGACCAGCGTAGTCTCGTCGACCTCGGCGCCGCCTTGCTGGTAGCGACGCCGTGCATCGGCGGACAGCACTTTCATGCCCTGCGTTTCCAGCAGGATCAGCGCCGCCTCGTGCATGGCCGCGACCTGATCGTCGGAATAGATCCGCAACGGCTCGAACGGGTTCTCCATGCGCCGATACGCCACCGATCGCGCAACCGGTGGCGGGCCAACGGGCACGGCGCTGGGGCGGCGACCGCCACGCCGCGGCTTGCTGGTTTCGCTTTCGGTCATGGCCCCGCGATTGTCTACCATCCCGCCCACCCTACCGTCCCGGACGGCACCAGCGTGGCGCATTTGCGACAGCAGGGGCAATGCTTTTTTTGCTTTCCGGTTAATGCTTTTTTCAGATGAGTCTGCCTGTGGACGGCGAAGCATTTCACTTGTATGTTCGCGATCAGTGAAGATCGGCGCCCGCCGCCCAGTGTTGTATCTGAAGCACATCGAACGCCAAGGGGATCAGAACGCATGAATTACAAAGTCGCATCCGCCGTTGCCGCCATCCTGGCCACCGGCGCAACGCAGGCCGTCGAGGCCCAGACCGCGGCGTCGGCTGTCACCGGAATCGAGGAGGTCGTCGTCACGGCCACCCGGCGCAGTGAAAACATGCAAGACGTGCCAATCGCGATCCAGGCCCTGACGGGCGACACGCTCTCCCAGCTGAACGTCTCGACGATGGACGAGTACATCAAGTACTTGCCCAGCGTGTCGACGGCGAGCGTGGGGCCCGGCCAGAGCAATATCTACATGCGCGGCCTCAGCGTCGGCGCGCTCGGCACGCAGGGCTCCGGCACGAACGGTCCCTGGCCGAACGTGGCGGTCTACCTGGACGAGCAGTCCACTCAGGTCCCCGGGCGCAACCTGGACCTTTACGC
>JANNTO010000168.1:0-8508 GCA_031403675.1 Gammaproteobacteria bacterium
GGATGATCGGCCACATGACCGGGCCGCCCGCGATGATGATTTCCCACATGGCGCGGCATGATACCGTGCGCGCCGGGCCGCTGTCCGGGCCGCTCAGCCCACCTCCGGCACGCGCCACCAGTGCCTCGAATCGCCGCGCTCGGTCACTACCTCCATGGCCTGCGACCTGGCTACAAAATGCACGCGGACCGCGCCGGTTTCGGCCGTTTGCAGCACAGTCGTGCCGGCCGCACGCCAGCGTGCCACCACCTCCGCTGCGGGCATGCCCCAGCGGTTGCCAAAGCCGGCCGATGCGATGCCAAGACGCGCTGCCACCGCCGCAACAAGTTCCGGAGTCGATGACGTATTGCTGCCATGGTGCGGCAGCAAAACGACATCTGCGGCGAGCGGCGCCGCGAGCAGCGCCTGCTCGGCCTCCGATTCAGGATCCGCCAGCAACAGCGCCGATCCGCCAATGCCACGGATTGATAGGACGCAGGAGCGGTTGTTGTCGCTGCCCAGTGCGCCCTCGGGCGGATGCAGCACGCGAAATTCGACGCCATCCCAACGCCAACGGTCCCCGCGACGGCACGCACTCGCCGGTGCCGGATATTGCGCCGGGTCGGACGTGAAAGTCCGCACGACCTCGAACTCGCGCTGCAGCAGTTCGGCGCCACCGGCGTGATCCAGGTCCGCGTGACTGATCATCAGTCGATCGATGCGACGGATACCGCGCCAGCGCAGGTAGGGCGACAGCGAGACACTCGCAGCCGTCCCGCCACTGCGCCAGCGCGGACCGGTGTCGAACACCAGCACATGGCGCTGTGTTTCGACCACCACCGCAAGACCCTGACCGGTGTCGATGACCGTCAATATCCAGTCATCCTGCGGTGGGCGGACGACCGCGCCTGCGGCAATCGCAATCAGCATTGCGCCCGCCGCCGCACGCAGGCCACGAAACGGTACCAGCAGGGCCGCAAACGCTGCGAGACCTGCGCCTGCAACGAGGAGTCCGGATTGGGCAGCCGGTGCCCAGGTCGAGAGCGGCCATTGCGCGATCGCCACGAGTCGCGGCCAGACGCCGTCCAGAGAGGTCGCAAGCGCAATCCAGATTGGTGCCGCGACGCCGGGCGCGAGCCCGTCCAGTAACGTGGCAAGCAGCTCGGCGGGCAACAGCATGAAACTGAACACCGGAATGGCCATGGCATTGATCAGCGGCGCGATCAGGGACAGGCGACCGAATGCGACCGCGAGTACCGGCATCAACAGCACGGTAATCGCGGCCTGGGCACGCGTGAAAGCGACGATTCTTGCGCGCCAGCCAGTCCCGCCCTCGATGATCGTCAACAGGGCGGCAGTTGCCACAAACGACAGCCAGAAGCCCGCTGAGGTCAGCCCGAGCGGGTCGCTGCCGACCATCAGCAGGGCGGCCAGCGCCAGAGTCTGGTGAACCGGCAGCGTGCGTCGCAGTAATCGTTGCAGCGCCACGATGCCGACCATCGCCAGCGTGCGCAAAGCCGGCAACGACGCGCCCGCGAGCAGCGCGTAGCCCGCCGTTGCACAGACCACCACCGTTACCTCGATTGCAGTTCGCGCTGGAACCCGCCCCAGCCACGGCAATCGCCAGAGGCCACGCAGCAGTAACAGGACGAACAAGGCACAGCCCGTCACGTGCAGGCCCGAAATCGCCATCAGGTGCGCGATACCGGTCGCTGCGAATGCATCCCAGAGTGCCGTGGAGATGTTGCCGCGCACCCCGACAGCAAGCCCCTGCAACACTGAAACCGAGGGCCCGGCCGGCAATGCAGCCGCGATATCCGCAGCAATACGCGCGCGCAGACGCTCAATCGGGTGCCGTGACGATTCATCGCGCAACAGTTCGACCGGAGCGTGAGTGACGACCTGGCCGGTGGCACCAATGCGCTGTCGTAGCAAGTCGAGTTCACGATCGGCGCCGCCCGGGTTCGCGAGGCCGCGTGGACAGCGCAGGCGCGCGCTCACGCGCCAGCGCTGGCCAGGCTCTGGCGTCGCCGTCGGCTCGTACCAGGAAAGCCGGACGCGATCCGGAAGCGGACCCTGGGCCGGTGACTCAGCGACGTCGAGATCGAAATCCGTCCGCCCGTCACGCCGAGTCGCTGGCGCCGTGACCACGCCGGTCAGCGTGATCTCCTCACGGTCTCGGCCACAGGGCCAGGAATCGGCGACCTGCGTCGCAACCAGCAGCGTGGTCCAGACCATGCCGAGACAGAACGCGGCCATGGGCGGCCGGCGACGCCGCACCAGCAACGCCGCCAAAGCGATCGGCAACAACCATGCGAGCGGCGGCAGCGCCGGCAACATGTGCACCGTTGCTGCGCCGGCGCAGAATGCCAACGCGAACCAGAACATCACGACCCGCCTGCCTGGAGATCCCGGCAAGCATGCCGGGGCCAGCACGCGGCGGTGGGCCGGTCAGCCGTTGCCTTCGCGCAGAATTCCGTCTTCCAGCACCAGGACACGATCCATGCGGGCCGCAAGCGCGTGATCGTGAGTCACGATCACGAGACTGGTACCGAGTTCGCGGTTCAGTTCCATCATCAACGCAAATACCTGGTGCGCATGCTGGCCGTCGAGATTTCCGGTCGGCTCGTCCGCGAGCACGATGCGCGGACGCGTCACTAGCGCGCGCGCAACTGCCGCGCGCTGGCGTTCTCCGCCGGATAGCTGCGACGGCCGGTGCGTCAGCCGCTCGCCGAGGCCGACGCGCACCAGCAGGTCGCGTGCCTGTTGCGCAGCTTCCGCGCGTGGCAGTCGCCGGATCAGCAGCGGCATCGCGACATTCTCGAGCGCGCTGAATTCCGGCAGCAGGTGATGAAACTGGTAGACGAAGCCCATCGCCGCATTGCGCAGACGGCCGCGTTCGGCATCCGGCAGTGCCGACATTTCGCGTCCATCGATCAGCACCCGGCCGGAGGTCGGCAGGTCGAGCCCACCCAGCAGTTGCAGCAGCGTGGTCTTGCCCGAGCCGGAGGTTCCCACAACCGCTACGCGCTCGCCACGACGGATCGAAGTGTCGACCCCGCGCAGCACGCGCACCAGCGCCGGACCCTGCCGGAATTCCTTGGTCAGGCCCTCACAGGCCAGCACGACGGACTCATTCATGGCCTTGCTTCAGATCTCATGCCGTAGTGCTTCCGCGGGTTGCGTCGTGGCCGCACGCCAGGCCGGATAGATGGTTGCGAGGACGCCGAGCAGCAACGCCGTAGCGGCGATCACGAACACGTCGCCCCATTGCACTTCGGTCGGCAACTCTGAAATGAAATAGACGCTCGGATCGATCAGAGTGATTCCCATCAATCGCTCGAGCCCCGCGACCAGCGCAGTGATATTGGCGCAGATCAGCAGGCCAAGCGCCACGCCAATTGCGGTGCCGGCGACGCCGATCACCGCCCCCTGCGCGACGAAGATCCGCAGCATGTCGCGCGGCGAGCCGCCGAGTGTCCGGAGGATCGCGATGTCCGCGCGCTTCTCCTTGACCACCATCACGAGCGTCGAAACGATATTGAACGCCGCCACGGCGACAACCAGCAGCAGCACGACGAACATGATCGACTTGGTCACCTGGATCGAGCGAAAGAAATTGCCGTGCCGGCGGCTCCAGTCGCTGAAGTAATAGTTCGGGTCGACGCCTTCGGCCAGTTCACGGATGCGCCGCCCGGCGCTCTCGGCATCGACAAAGGAATAGCGCAGGCCGGTCACCGCATCGCCCATCCGATAGAGGCGCCGTGCATCGTCCAGGTGCAGCAGCGCGAGACCCTGATCGAATTCATACATGCCGACGTCCATGAGTCCTGCAACGATGAAGCGCCGCATGCGCGGGGTAACGCCGACCGGTGTCACATTGCCCTGACCGATGGCGACCTGCACCGGTTCGCCGATCCGGACCTGCAGTCTTTCCGCAAGCCCGCGTCCCAACACGATGCGCCAGGCGCCGGGTGTGAGTTCGTCGAGGCCCTGGCCCGACAAGTGACGCTCAAGCGATGAAACTGCCCGTTCTTCCACCGGCAGGACGGCGCGCAATTCAACTGCCGCCGAGCGCTGGCCGGCGACCAGCATGCCGCGTCCTTCGATAAATGGCGCAATCGCGACCACGCCCGGCTGCCCTCCGGTGCGCAGCGCCACCTCGCGCCAGTCCGCCATTCCGCCATCCCCGCCTTCGAGGGTCGCGTGCGAGACAACATCGAGGATGCGCTGCTTCAGATCGCTTTCGAAACCGTTCATGACCGACAGCACCGCGATCAGCGTGGCGACGCCAAGCGCAATGCCGGCCATCGCGATTCCGGAAATGAATCCAACAAAACGGTTGTCCCGGCGTGCACCCAGGTAGCGCATCCCGATCCACCAGGGCCAGCCAGCACCGCTACTCATACCGCAGCGCCTCCGCAGGTTCGGTCGCCGCCGCACGCCGCGCGGGATAGATCGTCGCGAAGAATGTCAGCGCGAGCGCGGTCACAGCAACCAGCGTGACGTCCGTGACCCGGAGTTCGGATGGAATGCGCGTGATGTAGTACACCGTCGGGTCAAAGATCTCGAACCCGAACCAGCGTTCCAGTGCCGGCGCGATCTCGCCGACATTGAGTGCCAGCAGGATTCCCAGTCCGACTCCCGCCAGCGTGCCAATCCAGCCGATCACCGTGCCCTGCACAATGAATGTGGCGACGACGCTGCCGCGCGACAGGCCCATGGTCCGCAAAATCGCAATGTCATTGCGCTTGTCGGACACGACCATCACGAGGCTGGCGATGATATTGAATGCAGCGACCGACACGATCAGCAGCAGGATCACCGTCATCATCGTCTTCTCGAGGCGGATCGCGCGGAAATATGCGGCGTGCTCCGTGGTCCAGTTGCTGGCGGGACCGCTGTCGAGCGCGGCCGCCACGGCCGGCGCCAGCCGCGGTGCGGCAAATGGATCGGCAAAGAACAGCCGCACGCCGGCTGAAGCCGCGGGACCCGCGAGTGCGGCGACATCTTCGAGCGCCGCGAACGCCATCGCCGCGTCGTGGTCCGCGAGTCCGATCTCGAACAGGCCGGTGACCTCGAACGCACCGATGCGCGGCACCAGTTCGCCATCGGCTCCGGTGCGCAGCAACAGCATCGCCACGGTATCGCCAACCTCGGCCTGCAACTGGACCGCGAGCGCGCGACCCAGCGCGACATGTCGGCTGCCCGGCGACAACTCCATGAGCGACCCCTGCCGCATGGCGCCTGCCAGCGGCGAGCCCGGCCCGTGATCGGACGGATCGATGCCGCGCAGGGTGCTGCCCGCCAGCAGTGCGCCATTCGACAGCAGGCCTTGCACCTCGATGAAAGGCTGGGCGCTGACCACTCCCGTTTCCTGGCTGGCACGGCGCGCGAGCGCCCGCAGCGCCACGCCGTCGGCTGGCGCGGGCAGGCTTGCGTGGGCCGCGAGCGCGAGCAGGCGGCTGCGAAGTTCGCCTTCAAAACCATTCATGACTGACAGGATCGTGATCAGCGCGGCGACCCCCAGGCAGACCCCGGCTAGCGACACCCAACTGATGAATGAAACGAAATACTGGTGTTGCCGGGCGCGCACATAGCGCAGTCCGAGCCCCAGTGGCAGGGGAGTCAGCATGGGCCGCTATTCATCAAAATTCGGGATGCCTATCAAGGATTTATCGGGGCAACCTCGACGGGTTCCGACCCGATGCTACACTGCCTGACGGAGGAATCGCGATGCCTATCGTACGCACACTGCTGCTGCTTGCGCTGGCCCTGGCGCAACCGGCCCTGGCGGAAACGCCGAGCACGTTGATCGGCGACCCCGCTGTGGCTTCCGACCGCCCCAATCGGGGCAGCTCGATGGTTGCGGTGCAAGGTCGCTACGGTGAACCGACCAACCGTCATGCGGCGGTCGGCAATCCCCCGATCACGCGCTGGGATTACCCCCAGTTCGCCGTTTATTTCGAGCACGATCGCGTGCTGCATGCCGTCTTCGTAAGGAACCCGCCCGCCAGCTGATCGTTGCGGGCAGCCGCGGCACGGGTATCCTGCGCTGCCTGACCTCGCCGGGTTCGCCCGGAGCGGAGGTCTTTGCCTGCAGGACGGTGCATGACTCGCGACCCTAGGATGGCGATCCGGTTGCCCGCAGCGGGAGAATCCGTCCGCTGGGGTGAGCTCTATGGCAGCAGTGCCGCCTATTTCCTGGCTGAGGCGGCGGCCAGCGCGGCGGCACCGATCTTGATCGTCGCAGCGAGCGGCCGCGAAGCGGATCAACTTCAGGCCGAACTCGCATTCTTTGCGGCCGGAAGGCAGGCACTCTGGTCATTCCCGGATCGCGAGACCCTGCCCTACGACCCGTTCTCGCCACATCCCGACCTGGTATCACAGCGGCTGCGCACGCTCGCCGCACTGCCGGATCTACGCCAGGGTCTGATCGTCACGACGCAAGCCGCGTTGCTCGATCGACTGCCACCGCGCGCGTTCATCGAGGCGCACGCATTCTCCTTGCGCGCAGGCGAGCGCATCGATCTGCCGCAACTGCGCAAGCGCCTGACCGATGCCGGCTATGTACTTGTGACCCAGGTGCTGAGTCCCGGCGAGTTTGCGGTGCGCGGCTCGGTCGTGGACCTGTTCCCCGCGGGCGCGGCACAACCGTTCCGGCTCGACCTGTTCGACGACCTGATCGAAAGCATCCGGGTCTTCGATCCCGGGGACCAGCGCTCCGCCGCCCGGCTCGATGCCGTGCCACTGCTGCCGGCGCGCGAGATTCCCACGTCGGCGGAAGCCATCGCCGGATTTCGCAGCCGCTGGCGCGAGCGATTCGAGGGCGACCCGCAGCAATGCCCGGTCTACCGCTCCGTCACCGACCGGCTCATACCCGCGGGCATCGAATCCTGGTTGCCGCTGTTTTTCACCGGCACCTCGACCCTCGCGGATTACCTGCCAGTCGAGACCGTCATCGTGGATCTCGCGGATCTTGCGCATGCGCTGCCGTCCGCATGGGCCGAGATCGAGGAACGGCATGAACAGCGGCGTCACGATCGCCAACGGCCCCTGTTGCCGCCGGATGAGGCCTTTGCGAACGCAGCATCGGTGCTGGCGACGTTCGAACGGCATCCGCGCATCGCCATCTCGCCGGTCAAGGTCGAACCGATCGGGTCCGCGCAACCGCTCGCGAATTTCGGCTCGGAACCGCCGCCGGAGCTGCGGGCCGATCCCCGCGCCCCGCAACCCGTCGCAAAGCTCGCGCAGTTTCTCGGGCAGTTCGCGGGTCGCACGCTGCTGACGGCGGACTCAGCCGGACGCCGCGAGGTGTTGCTCGAGATGCTGCATCGCCAGGACCTGCATCCCGCCCCGCTCGAGGAGTGGGCGGCCTTCGCGACGGGTCCGGAGTCGCTCGCCATCGCCGTGGCGCCTGATGTCCGCGGTCTGTGGCTGCCGAACCGTTCCGTTACGCTCATCGCGGAGGACCAGCTGTTCGGCGAGCGCGCCCGTCAGGAGCGGCGCCGGCGTCGCGCCGAACGGGATCCAGACGCGATTTTGCGGGAACTGGCGGCGCTTTCGCCCGGCTCGCCGGTCGTGCACGACGAGTATGGCGTCGGCCGCTACCGGGGCCTGCGCGTCATGCAGGTGGCTGGCAATCCGGCCGAGTTCCTCGTTCTAGAATATGCCGGCGGCGACCTGCTCTACGTGCCCGTCCACACGCTCGACCGCGTGACCCGCTACACCGGCGGCTCGCCGGAATCGGCGCCCTGGCACCGGCTCGGGACCGAGCAATGGGCCCGGGCGCGCCGACGCGCGGCCGATCGCGTACGCGATGTCGCAGCCGAACTGCTCGACCTGTATTCGCGGCGCGCGGCCCGGCAGGGACGCGCGGTCGCGTTTGACGAGTCGGCCTACCGCGCGTTCGAGGCGGCATTCCCATTCGAGGAAACGGTCGATCAGCACGATGCCATCGAGGCGGTGCTCGCCGATATGCGTTCGGGCCGGCCAATGGACCGCGTGGTGTGTGGCGACGTCGGTTTCGGCAAGACCGAGGTGGCGCTGCGCGCCTGCTTTGCCGCGGTGACCGGCGGCAGGCAGGTGGCCGTGCTGGTGCCGACGACCCTGCTGGCGCAGCAGCACGCGCAGACTTTTGCCGACCGCTTTGCGGACTGGCCGGTGCGGGTCGAGAACCTGTCGCGGTTCCGCACCGCCGCAGAACAGCAGGCGGTGATCCAGGGACTCGCCCGCGGCAGCGTTGACATCGTCATTGGAACGCATCGGCTGCTGCAGCGCGACGTCGTATTTCACGACCTCGGGCTCGTCATCGTGGACGAAGAGCACCGGTTCGGCGTCAGCCACAAGGAGCGCCTGAAGCAGTTGCGCGCCGACGTGGACATGCTGACGCTTACGGCGACGCCGATCCCGCGCACGCTGAACATGGCGCTCGGCGGCCTGCGCGATCTGTCGTTGATCACGACCCCGCCTGCCGAGCGGCTCGCCATCAAGACGTTTGTAACCGAGTGGCACGCGCCGACGCTGCGC
>JANNTO010000169.1:0-5342 GCA_031403675.1 Gammaproteobacteria bacterium
CGATCGACGTCAACTCGGCGCGCGCGACCAAGGGTCACGACATCGAGGAAACAGCACTGCGCACGAACCTCGAGGCCTCCGATGAAGTCGCACGCCAGCTGCGGCTGCGCGATCTGGGCGGTTTGATCGTCATCGACTTCATCGATATGGAATCGAAGAAGAATCAGCAAGGTGTCGAAGACCGGCTGCGTGAGGCGGTCCGATCTGATCGCGCGCGCATTCAGCTCGGACGGATCTCCAGGTTCGGCCTGATGGAGATGTCACGCCAGCGCCTGCGACCGTCGCTCGGCGAGTCCACGCACATGGCCTGCCCGCGCTGCAGCGGCATGGGCACGATCAGGAGCGTCGAATCAATGGCGCTCGCGCTGCTGCGCCTGATTGGCGAAGAAGTCCGCAAGGAGCGCACCACGCGGGTCGTCGCGCAGTTGCCGGTGGACGTCGCGACTTTCCTCATCAATGAGAAACGCGAGTGGCTGCACCAGCTCGAGAGTCAGCGCGAGACTGAAATAGTGCTGGTCCCCGATCCGAACATGCAGACCCCCAATTACTTGATCCGCCGCGTGCGTGACGACGAAATGGGACTGGCTGGGAACGCGCTGACCAGCTACCAGATGGCTGGCCAGGCAACTATCGAGCTCGACTTCAAGTCGCAGGCGGAAAAGCAGCCGCCGAGCGCACCGGCTGCCGTGCAGCAGATCGCCCCCGCAGCTCCGGCGCCGACTCCGGTTGCGGCGCCAGTCCTCGAACCAAGCGGCCCGGGTTTGTGGACCCGCTTGCTACGTTTCCTGCGCGGCGCAGATCGCCCGGCACAGACTCGTGCCGAACCGGAATCCGGCAGCCCACGGCGCGAGGAGCGCCACGGCGGGCGGCCTTCGCGCGATCACCGCGACGAACACGGCGGTCATCGTCAGCAACGCGGCGAGCGCGGCCCGCGTCGCGACCGGAACCGCAACCGTAACCGCGATAAAGACCACGACCGTGATCGCGATCAGCACCGGGACCAGGATCGCAACCGGCCGGATGATCGCGCGCGTGCCGATCAGTCGCGCGACGGCGGTGGACGACATCGCGAGCGGCCTGCCGAGGCCCCGCCCCGGCCGCAACCGGTTGCAAGCCAGGGACCGGAACAGCAACCACCGCAGCAGCAGGGCGACGGTGATTCGCAGCGTCGCCGCCGGCGTCGCCGTGGACGCGGCGGACGCGGCGGACGCGCGGGGCGTCCGGATTCCCAGATTTCCGCCGACCTGCAGCATGAGCCGCAGGGCAACGGCGGCCCGCGCCCGCCTTATGAGGCAGCGCAGGATTCGATGCCACCATCGGTGACGCCGGCGCAGGAGTTCGCGCCGCAGGTCGCGCCGCCACGCCAGGAACCGGCTGCGCCGATGGCGCCATCCGCGCCGCCGACCGCTGCACCTGTGGAAGCACCGGCCAGCCCGGCGGCGAAATCGGGCCAGTCCTACACCGTCTGGTCGTCAACCCCGGGAGAAGGCCAGCACTTCGGACCGAAAGAATGATTCAGTCGCGTGCGCTGAGCGCGGCCAGCAGGCCGCGCGCAGCTTCCTCGACCAGATTGAGCACGTTCTCAAAGCCCGTTGCATCGCCATAGTAGGGGTCCGGCACATCGCGCCGGTTCAATTGCGGTGCGTACTCGAGGAACAGCCGCACGCGGTCCCGCCGGGTCGCCGGCGCCAGCCGATGCAGTTGGCGGTAGTTCTGCTCATCCATTGCCAGCACCAGGTCGAATCGTTCGAAGTCCGCTGTTTCGACCGGTCGTGCGCGCAGCAGGCGCATGTCGATGCCGCGGCGGCGCGCCGCTGCGATCGCGCGTTCATCCGGTGCGCTGCCCCGGTGATAGTCATGAGTCCCGGCCGAATCCACTTCGATCGGCAGGTGCGGGGCTTCCCGGCGGAGCAAATCACGGAATACCGCCTCGGCGGTCGGTGAGCGGCAGATATTGCCGAGGCAAACGAACAGCACCCGGCGTGTCATGCGCGCTTGCGCGCCTTCAGCCAGGTGCCGAGCCAATCGATCGCCATGCGCGTCTCGGCCGTCGATACGGCGAACGAAATGCGGATGAAACGATCGCCCTGCACTGAATCGAAATCCCGTCCGGTATTGAGGGCCAGGCCGGTTGCGTCGAGCAGTTCACGGCACCACTGCAGGGAATCGCGAGTCAGATGACCCACGTCTGCATAGAGGTAGAACGCGCCATCCGCGGGAGCGATGCGGGTGATGCCAAGAACGGGCAGAGCCTCCATCAGCAAGCGCCGATTGGTCGCATAGGTCGCAACGTGGCGCTCCAGTTCTGCGCTTTGATCCAGCGCCGCAAGCGCTACATGCTGTGACAACGTCGGGGGCGCGAGAAACAGGTTGCCCGCGTAACGCCGCATCACTTCCACCAGCGGCCCCGGCACGACGGTCCAGCCGAGGCGCCAGCCGGTCATGCACCAGTACTTCGAGAAAGTGTTGACGACAATGAATTCGGACCCGTGTTCGAGTATCGAGTGTGCAGCCGCACCGTAAGTGATGCCGTGATAGGTCTCATCCGAAATGATGCGAATGCCGCGCTCCCGGCAGATCGCCGCGAGCGCACCCAGCTCGTCATCGGTCAGCATCGTGCCGGTCGGATTCGATGGGCTGGTCAGGATCAGTCCCGCCGGCGCCGGATCGAGCGCCGCGATCATCGCCGCCGTGGGCTGGTAGCGCGTTGCCGCGCTGCAGTCGAGTTCCTGCGGCTGGAGTCCGAGCGCATGCAGGACGTTGCGATGCGCTGGATAGCCCGGCCGCGGTACCGCGACCCGGGCGCCGCTCGGGAACAGCACGGCAATTGTGAGCACCAGCGCCGCCGAGGCGCCCATCGTCAGCAGGATCTGCGCAGGCTCGATAGGCAGGCCGTAGCGGTCGCGGTAATGCACGGCGATACGCTCTGCGAGTGCACTGCTCTCCCAATACCCCTGCGGCGCAGCGGCGAGCGCGCGGTGCCCGGCCTCGATCGCCGCCGCCGGTGCACCGGCGGATGGTTGGCCGACTTCCATGTGAATGACCGGCAAGCCGCGCCGCTCGCGTTGGTTCGCGACCTGGTTGAGCAGGACCGCATAAAAAGGCGCGACCTGTGCCGCGGCTGGGTTCACGGCGTGCGGCCCGCCTTTATAAGGCTCTCGACCCGCGTCAGGTCCTCGGCAGTGTCCACACCCGGCCCCGGTGTCTGGATTGCATCCGCAACCAGGATGACCATCCCCAACTGCAGTGCCCGCAACTGCTCGAGGCGCTCCAGTTCCTCAAGTGGCGCTGGGGGCGACGCGGCCAGCCGGTGCAAGGCGGAAACCCGATAGGCATAGATGCCGAGATGACGGCGTGCCCCGGACCAGCCGGTCTGGCTGCCGAGACCTGCGGTCGCGCCAGCGCGGTTCCAGGGTACTGGCGCGCGGCTGAAATAGAGCGCCTGGCCATCGGCACGTGCCACGACCTTGACGACGTTTGGATCCAGGTATTCGGACAACGACGTGACCGGCGCCGCCAGCGTCGCAATTGCGGCAGCCGGATTGCCGGCCAACAGCATGGCGGCCTGCCCGATCAGTGCGGGTGGCAACAGCGGCTCGTCGCCCTGCACATTGACGACGATCGAATCGTCAGCCCAACCGCGGCGCCGTGCGAGTTCCGCGATCCGGTCGGTTCCGGAAACGTGATCCGCTGCCGTCATCGCAACATCCGCGCCGGCCGCTGCGCAAACCGCCCGGATCCGCTCGTCATCAGTCGCGACTACCACTTCGAGGGCGCCCGCGCGCATTGCCAGGCGATGCACGTGCAGGATCATCGGCGCGCCCGCGAGCAAGGCAAGCGGCTTGCCTGGCAGGCGAGTCGATGCATGCCGGGCAGGAATCACAACGCGAAACATTCAGCGACCCGTCAGCGCGGAATCGTCCGCGGTCAGCCGCCGGGCCTCGTCCGGCAGCATCACCGGAATGCCGTCCCGAACCGGGTAGGCGAGCCGGTCCGCGCGACACAGGTATTCCTGCGAATCGCGTTGCCACTGCAACGGTCCTTTGCAGACCGGGCAGGCGAGAATGTCGGTCAAACGTTCACTCACGATTCCTGTCTCCTCGTTGCCGTTCCGCAGGCAGGTTTGCGATCCGGTCCGGCAGTGATTCAGCCGCTGCGCCCGCCACACGCGCCTCGACCTCAAGGTACCAGGCGTCCTGCCAGCCGGCGCCAGTGCATTTTACGGCATCCTTCTCCGTCATCAGTACCGGCCTGCCCTGCCCGGCGCCGGCGCTGACTGGAGTGAGCGTTGCATGATCCGCGAAGGCGCGTTCCTCGACTTGCAGGCCGTGTGAGCGCAACAGTTCGAAGAATCGTGCCGGATGCCCGATCGCGGCGGCGCCAATCACGGATTGCCCGGCAAAATCCGCCAGCGGCCGCCGTGTCCCGCCGCCGACTGCGACCACCGCGACCGGTTCGAGTTGCATGCGGATCGATTCCGGCCGGTCGAATCCGTTGCCATTGACGACCACCGCCTGAACTTCCGCGAGTCGCGTGACGGGTTCTCGTAACGGACCGGCCGGCAGCAGCCGCCCATTGCCGAATCCCCTCGCCCCGTCCACCACAGCGATTTCGAAATCACGCGCCAGCGCGTAGTGCTGCAGTCCATCGTCGCAAAGGATGAGGTCGCATTCCGCCTCCAGCAGACGCACCGCGTCGGCCCGCCGCGCGCCGATCGCGACTGGAATGGCGAGCCGGCGATGCAGCAACAGCGCTTCATCGCCGACCAACAATGCAGTGTCACTCGTGGTCACGCGCCGTGCGGCGCCACCCGACCCGAAATAGCCGCGGCTCGCGATACCGACGCGCAGGCCGCGTTTCACCAGCTGCCGTGCAAGCCAATGCACCAACGGCGTCTTGCCGGTACCGCCGACGGTCAAATTGCCGATGACCACGACCGGGCGCGTCGACTGATAACTGGGTAGCCAGCCTCGTGCATAAAGTGCGCGACGCAGGCGGATGATGCCGCCAAACAGCCAGGCAAACGCTTGCAGCCAGCGTCCTCGACCCGGATCACCGTACCAGCAGGACAGCAACCACTCCTGCATGCGCCCGCTCAAACGTTGAATTGCATCCGGTGCAGCGCGGCATACATGCCGCCTGCAGCCAGAAGCGCGGCATGGGTGCCCGACTCGACGATGCGTCCGTCGTCCATCACGATGATCCGGTCGGCATGCTCGATGGTCGACAGGCGATGGGCAATTACCAGGGTCGTGCGATCGCGCAGCAGCTCGGTGAGCGCGTCCTGGATCACGCGCTCGGATTCCGAATCGAGCGCGGACATCGCCTCATCGAGAATCAGG
>JANNTO010000170.1:0-9454 GCA_031403675.1 Gammaproteobacteria bacterium
ACCTGATCGCGATCTACCGGCAGCTTGCGGCGCGTTGCGATTACCCGCTGCACCTCGGCCTGACCGAGGCCGGCATGGGCGCCAAGGGCGTCGTTTCATCGACGGCCGCGATCGCGGTGCTGCTGCAGGAAGGCATCGGCGACACGATCCGGGTTTCGTTGACGCCGCAACCCGGCGGCGACCGCAGCGAGGAAGTGCGCATCGCCCAGGAAATCCTGCAGAGCCTCGGGCTGCGCGCCTTTCTGCCGCGGGTCATCGCCTGCCCGGGCTGCGGTCGTACCACCAGCAGCTATTTCCAGGAACTTGCGCAGCGCATCCAGGAACATGTGCGACAGCGCATGCCGGATTGGCGCCAGGATTTTGTCGGTGCCGAGGGCATGACCGTCGCCGTGATGGGTTGCGTCGTCAATGGCCCCGGCGAGAGCAAGCATGCCAACATCGGCATCAGCCTGCCCGGCACCGGTGAACGGCCGGTCGCGCCGGTCTACGAGGACGGGGAAAAAACCGTGACGCTGAAAGGCGACCGCATTGCGGAACAATTCCAGGAACTGGTCGAGCGCTACGTCGCGCGGCATTTCCCGCGCCGGGAGGCCTGATGGATGCGCTGAAAGAACGCAAGTGTGTGCCCTGCGAGGGCGGCGTACGGCCGCATGATGCGCAATCCGCGGCCGGCATGATGACGCTGCTGCACCCGGACTGGCGCCTGGTCGAGGACGGCAAGGCACTGCGCCGCGACCTGAAGTTCCCGGATTTCTGGCGCACGATGAGCTTCGTCAACGCACTCGCGCACGTCGCGAATGTCGAGGACCATCATCCTGATCTGGAGATCGGTTACAACTATTGCCGCATCCGCTATTCGACCCACGCGATCGGCGGCCTTTCAGACAACGATTTCATCTGCGCAGCCAAAGCGGACGCACTCGTCCAGGCGCCATGAATCAGGCCATCGGTATCGATGCAGCGCATCGTCGGGTGATCTTCGCCTCTTCGCTCGGCACCGTGTTCGAGTGGTACGACTTCTACCTGTACGGCACGCTCGCCGTCTTCTTCAGCGCGCTGTTCTTTCCGCCGGGCCATGACACGGCGGCATTCCTCGCAAGCCTCGCGACCTTTGGCGCCGGATTCGCCGTGCGCCCGCTCGGCGCCCTGGTTTTCGGCCGGATCGGCGACCGGGTCGGACGCAAGTACACGTTTCTGATCACCATCATCGTGATGGGCCTGGCCACGGCATTGGTCGGCATATTGCCGACCTACGCGCAGATCGGCATCTGGGCGCCGATTCTGCTGGTCAGCCTGAGGCTTGCGCAGGGGCTGGCGCTCGGCGGCGAATACGGCGGGGCCGCAACCTATGTTGCCGAACATGCGCCGCCAGGCCGGCGCGGCTATTACACCAGCTGGATCCAGACCACCGCGACGCTCGGATTCTTCCTCTCGCTCGCGGTGATCCTGGCCTGCCGGCTCGGGTTCGGCGAGGCGGCATTCAAGGATTGGGGCTGGCGCGTGCCATTCCTGCTATCGGTCGTGCTGCTGGGAGTGTCCGTCTATATCCGCCTCAAGCTGCAGGAATCGCCGGTGTTCGCCGAAATGAAAGCCGAGGGACGCCTGTCGCGCGCGCCGTTGACCGAAAGTTTCGGCCAATGGAGCAACGCCCGCATCGTACTGCTCGCGCTGTTCGGTGCGACGGCCGGCCAGGGCGTGGTCTGGTACACGGGCCAGTTCTATGCGCTGTTCTTCCTGCAGAACACGCTGAAGCTCGATTTCCAGACCTCCTACCTGCTGATCGCCGCGGCGCTGCTGCTCGGCACGCCGTTCTTCGTGTTTTTTGGCCGCTTGTCTGATCGCATCGGACGCAAGCACATCATGGTGACCGGCTGCCTGCTGGCGGCAATCACCTTCATCCCGATCTTCAAGGGCCTTACGCTTTCCGTGAATCCGGCGCTGGCAGAATTCGAAGCGCGCGCCGCGATCACGGTCGCGGGTCGCGACTGCCACTTCCGTATTTTCGCGAAGCCGGCGACACCCTGCGACCAGGCGCGCGACTTCCTGACCAAGTCTGGCGTCAGCTACCAGCGATTGCCGCCGCCGACCGATCAGGAAGTGGTGACCCGCATCGGCGATCGGCGCCTCGAGGGCTTCGATGAAGCAGCGTATCGTGCGGCGCTCGGCGACAGTGGCTATCCCGCCGCCGCGGACCCGGAGCGCGTCAACCTGCCGATCACGGTCGCCTTGCTGCTGGTCCTGATGATCTACGTGACCATGGTGTACGGACCGATCGCCGCATTCCTCGTGGAACTGTTCCCGACACAGATCCGCTATTCGTCGATGAGCCTGCCGTATCACATCGGCAACGGCTGGTTCGGCGGCTTCCTGCCGTTTCTGGCCGCGGCACTCGTGGTGCTCACCGGCAATATCTATTACGGCTTGTGGTATCCAATCGCGATTGCGGCAATGAGCGGCGTGGTCGGTCTGATCGGTCTCAAGGAGACCAAGGACGCTGATCTCCGGTCATGAGGGCGGGCGGCGCACGGAAAGCGGCACGTCGCCTGAAATGCCGAGCGCGCGCTGCATGAACACCCGCTTGAGCGGCCGCGCCGACTGCGCGAGTTCGAGGACACTCCGGCGCAACCGCGACTGCAACGGGTCGCCGCCGAAGAACAGGCGCTTGATGCCATCCAGCATGACGATCGCCGGCAGAGCCTCGGCCTTGCGCCAGCGCTCGTAGCGCCGCAGCACCCGCAGTTCGCCGGGATCGTCGCCCGACTCCGCGGCCGCTCCCAAGACATCGACCAGCGCCCCCGCGTCCAGGAAAGCCAGGTTGATACCCTGCCCGGCGAGCGGATGCACGGTATGCGCGGCATCACCGACCAGCGCAATGCGCGGCGCCACGTATTGCTTGGCATGCAGGAGCCGCAACGGAAACGAGGCGCGCGGTCCGGTCGGCTCGAGACGGCCGAGTACCGCAGCGGATGCTGCCGTCACACGCGTTGCGAACTCAGCCTCGTCACAGGCTGCAAGTTCCTCCGCGAGTGCCGGCAAGGTGGACCAGACCAGTGACACGCGGCCGTCTGCAAGCGGCAGGAGCGCCAGCGGCCCGGTATCCAGGAATCGCTGCCAGGCGGTCGCGCAGTGCCGCCGTTCCGGCCGCAGGTGCGCAACCACCGCACGCTGCTGGTAATCCCAGCCGCGCACGCCGATCCCGGCCTGGGTCCGCACCGCCGACTCCGCGCCGTCGGCCCCGATCACGAGCGCCGCGCAGTATTCGCGGCCATCGGCGAGCGCGATGCGGATCGCGTCGGCGGCCGGTTCGAGATTCGCGAATCCCGCGCGCAGCAGCACGACACCGGCGGCGACCGCGCGCTCGGTCAGGGCCGCCTGCACGGCGCGGTTCTCGGCGATATGCCCGAGGTCCGGCTCGCCGAGTTCGGCGGCATCGAAGACCAGCGCGCCCGGCCCCGCGGGATCGGTGCGCTCCTCCCAGACAACCATGCGTTGATAGCTCGAGGCGCCGCGCGCAACGACCGCAGGCCAGGCCCCGGTGCGCTCGAGCAACTGCTGCGAGGCCCGTGACAGCGCGGACACCCGCAGGTCGAGCGGATCAGCGGCCGCGGGCGCCGTCGCGGGCCGCGGTTCGATCAGCGCGATGCGCATCGAAGCCGTCTTGGGATCCGCGGCCAGCAAGGCGGCGCAGCCTGCGCCCGCCATCGCGCCACCAACGATTGCGATGTCGAAATCGCATTTCACAACCGCAGTCCGCGCACCAGCCGTGGCTGCCGGCCGGCCAGTCCCATGGTCCGGCGCGCGAACTCATGCTTGACCGGGCGCAGCAGGTCGAACAGCAGGAGACCGGCGCTGCGCAGGCCGCGGAGCGGCGCAAGCGGCATGCCAAAACCGCGCACCAGCGCGTCGGTGAAGCGGATCACCGCCTCGCGGTCCGGACGGCGCCATTCCACATAGCGTTCGAGCAGCTGCGGTGCACCGGGATCGGCGTCGCTGCCGTGCTCGGTGATCTGGTCGGCCAGCAGTTCGGCCAGAGCCGCAACATCGCGCAGGCCGAGGTTGAAACCCTGGCCCGCGACCGGATGCAGCCCCTGGGCAGCGTTGCCGAGAATCACCGCGCGCGGAGCGACCAGGCGCTCCGCGCGTGTCAGCGCGAGCGGATAAGACTGGCGGCGGCCGACCCGTGTGAAGCGGCCGAGGCGCAGCCCGAACACCTGTTGCAGCTCGGCGATGAAGGTCGCGTCGTCGAGTGCGAGGGCGCGACGCGACGCATCCGGTGCCAGGGTCCAGACCACGGCCGAGCGCCCTTCGGCGATCGGCAGCACCGCAATCGGACCGGTCGGGGTGAATCGCTCATAGGCCGTGTAATCGTGAAAGCGTTCGGTATCGACGTGGGCGATCACGGCGTGCTGGCCGTATTCCGCCACGCTCGCGTCGATGCCAAGCGCAGTGCGCACCGCCGACTGCGCGCCGTCCGCCGCGACCACCAGACGCGCCGCAAAGGTGTCGCCGCGATCGGTCATGAGCCGGACTGCGTCATCCGCGGCGCTCACTTCGCGCACGCCCGCATGGCAAAGCGTGAGGCGCGGGATGCCCGCCGCGCGCTCGCGCAGCGCGCGCCCGAGCAGTCGATTCTCGATCGTATAGCCGAGCGCCGCGACGCCCTGCTCCGCCGCAGTCAGCCGCGCGACGCCAAACGCCCCGCGCTCCGAGACGTGAATCCGGCGGATCGGCGTGGCCTGGCTCGCAACCGCATCCCAGACGCCGATGCCGTCCAGCACGCGCCGGCTGCCGCCGGATAGTGCCGTCGTGCGCGCGTCAAAACTCGGTTGGTGATCTGAATCCGGCGCGACCGGCTCGATCACGACCACGCGCAGCGGCAATTCGGCGAGCGCCGCGGCAAGCGACAGACCGACCATGCCGCCGCCGGCAATGGCGATGTCGCAGCGCATCTCGTCGGAGCGGTTCATGCCGATCGGCTCAGGCTGCCGCCATCAGGCTTTCGATTTCATCCGGATCGGTCGGCATCGCGGCGCTCAGCACTTCGGGCGCGCCCGTCGTCACGACGACATCGTCCTCGATGCGTATGCCGATGCCCCACCATTCCCGGCGCACGCCCTTGGTGCCGGGCGCGATGTAGATGCCGGGCTCGATGGTCATGACCATTCCCGGTTCGAGCAGCCGCCACTGCTCGCCGACCTTGTATTCGCCGACGTCGTGCACATCCATGCCGAGCCAATGCCCGGTGCGGTGCATGAAGAACTTGCGATAGGCGCCATCCTTGATGAGTTGCGCCGTGCGGCCTTTCAGCAGGCCGATGCGCACCAGCCCCTGCGTGATGGCACGCACTGCGGCTTCGTGCGGATCGTTCCAGTGCCCGCCGGCACGCACTTTTTCGATCGCCACTTTCTGCGCCTCAAGCACAACTTCATAGACCGCGCGCTGGCGCTTGCTGAAGCGTCCCCCGACCGGCAGCGTGCGCGTGACGTCGGAGGCGTAGTAGTCATACTCACAGCCCGCGTCGATCAGGAGCAACTCGCCATCCTTCATCTGCCGGTTGTTGTCGCGATAGTGCAGCACGCAGGAATTGGGGCCACTGCCGACGATCGGGTGATAGGAGATGTCGGCGCGGCGGCGATGGAATTCGTACAGGATCTCGGCCATCACCTCGTATTCCATGCGCCCGGGCGCGGTTGCCGCGAGTGCGCGCCGGTGTGCCGCGCAGGCGATCTCTCCGGCGCGGCGCAGCGATGCGATTTCCGTGCGGCTCTTGAACAGGCGCATCTCGTGCAGCGGGTGATCGAGTGCCACGAACTCATGCGGCGTGTGCAGGCCCTGCTTGGCCTGCGAGCGCAGCCGGTTGACCCAGCCGATCACCTGCTTGTCGAACTCGGGATGCGTACCCATCGTGGAGTAGACCCGCGAGCAGCGCTCGAGCAGGCCGGGCAGGATTTCATCGATATCCTGGATCGGGAATGCATCGTCGGCGCCATACAAGCGTACCGCGCCGTCGGGTCCGGCGCGCTCGCCATCCCAGGCTTCGCGTGTCGCATCGCGGTCGCGCACGAACAGCACGTACTCACCCTGCGGCCGGCCCGGCAGCAGTACTGCTACCGCTTCGGGTTCCGCAAAACCGGTCAGGTAGTAGAAATCGCTGTCCGGTCGGTAGTTGTATTCCACGTCGTTGTTGCGGGTACGGACCGGGGCCGCGGGCAGGATCGCGATGGCATCCTTGCCCATGATGCGCATCAACTGACGCCGCCGCCTGGCGAACTCGTCGTTCTTCTTCATCGCAGCGCAGCCAGCTCTTCCCAGGCGAGCTGTGCCCCGGCGCGGACGAATTCGTGCAACTCGATGAAATCGCCCTCACCGGAATCGGCGTCTCTCCCGGATTCGAGCTCCGCGCGGGTGATATCGGTCAGGTCGCGCAGGAACTCCCCGACCTCCCCTTCCTCCACGACCACGTTGCCGGCGGTACCAGTGCCGATTCCATACAGGAAGCCGTCACACCAGGACGCCAGTGCCGAGACCCGTTCAGCAAGCGACGCATGGTCCTCGGGCAGCAGCGGTGCAAACCCGAAATCCGGCGAACGCAACGATTCCAGCGTCTCCTCGTGCACGGCCAACAGCACCGGCGCCGAGGCGTCGCGGAGCTCACTGGCGTCAGATTGCTGGGTCAGTTCCCGCAGCCATTCCAGCGCGCCATATTCCGCGCGCACGCACAGCGCGCCGCACAGCCAGCCATGCGCCTCGGCCGCGCCGACTGCGATATCCATCTCTTCGAGGATGGCCTGCAGTTCACGATGGGTCATTTTTTGAACGGTAGCAGTAATCAGCGGTCCGTGGCAGCATATTGCCCGTATGGAAGAGTCAAGCAAACCCGGCCTGGAGCGCGAATTCAAGCGGCTCGAACGGCGCCTCGACGAACTGGTCGGGGTGGTCGCACAGCTGAAGGAAGAGAACCGCGCACTGCGCCAGCGCCAGGACACGCTCTCGGCCGAACGGGCCGGGTTGATGCAGAAGATCGAACAGGTCCGGGCGCGGGTCGAAGCGATGATCGGACGCCTGAAGGCGATGGAGAGTGGCGCATGAGCGCGGATCTGAGCCGGGTGAGCGTGCGGATTCTCGAGAAAGATTATCACGTCGCCTGCCCGATCGAGGAGCGCGCTGCGCTGCTCGATTCGGCCGAATACCTGAATAGCAAGATGCGCGAAATCCGCGACAGCGGCAAGGTGGTCGGACTCGATCGCATCGCCGTGATGGCGGCCCTTAATATCGTCAATGAGCTGCTGCAATCGCGCGGCCATGACGTGGGAGTCGAATCGGACCTGGCTGCACGGATCAAGGCCATGCGCGAACGCGTCGAGACGGCGCTGGTGCGCGGGCAGCAGCTGGGAAGCTGAATGAATAGCGGCTCGCGCCAATGGTGCGAGCGCCCATGGTTTGGCGCCGCCTGCAGTGTTCGATATGGACCTGGATACCTCTCGACCCTAATGTGAAAAACTCAGGAGCCTGGCTTAGCGGCAGCATTGTGCAGGTCCGCCGAGTAGCGGAAAGCCTTAAGTGCCACGGCCTGCTCCACTTGTTGCTCCGGTTCGAGAGCAACGGTCCAGAACGGCACATGCGGGTGGCGCCTCCTCCCTTCGAACATGACTGAGGGCGACAAGTCCGGCCTGCGGCAAAGGCTGCGGCGCGCGCGGCGCGCGGTCGGGCCGGCTGAGCGCGCCGCCGCCGCCATTGCAATCGACGCTGCCCTCCGCAGGCTCGGCCTGCCGCGGCCACGCTCGCGCATCGCCGCCTACCAGGCCATGGACGGCGAGATCGACCCGTCCATCGTGTTGCGGCGCGCGCTCGCACTCGGTTGCGAGGTCCACTTCCCGGTCATCACCAGCCGACGCACAGCGCGCATGCGCTTTGCGCCGCTGACCAGCGCTGCAGAACCGGCGCCAGGTGCGGACCGCGCGCGCTGGCTCGATCTCGTCCTGGTGCCACTGGTCGGTTTCGACGACCACGGCAATCGGCTCGGCATGGGCGCGGGGTTCTACGACCGGCATTTTTCCTTTCTGCGGCAGCGGCGCGCCTGGCGTCGCCCGCTGTTGATCGGCCTGGCTTTCGACCTGCAGCGCGTCGCTCAGCTGCCCGCCGCGGGCCATGACGTGCCGCTGGTGGCGATCGTCACGGAACGGGGCATTTACGGCCCGAAACGATGAAATTCTGGCTGATGAAATCGGAACCGGCCAGCTTTGGCATCGATGACCTGGCGCGCGCGCCGAATCAGACCGCGGCCTGGGACGGGGTGCGCAATTACCAGGCACGCAACATGCTGCGCGACGATTTCGCGGTTGGCGATCGGGCCTTTTTCCATCATTCGAGCTGCGCCGTACCCGGCCTCTACGGAACGATGGAGATCGTGCGCGCCGGTCATCCCGATCCGACGGCGTTCGATCGCGCGCACCACGGCTACGACGTGGGCAGCGATCCGTCCGAGCCGCGCTGGTATCAGGTCGAGGTCCGGTTGCTGCGCAAGTTCGCGCATCCGGTCACATTGGACACTCTGCGCGAGCATGCGAACGGTCCATTGCGAAGTCTGCTCCTGTTGCGTCGTGGCAACCGCCTGTCGGTCATGCCGATCAGCGCGGATGAGTGGAAATTCATTCATCGACTCGCGCGTGACCCGCCCGCATGAGGCGCACGCGGCACCTGAAAACAAGCTGCTTCGCGCGATCTGAAAAATTTTCTCAAATGTGATCGCGATGCGCGCGTCGCGTCCACATTGCGATGCGTCGACGAACGAAAATGTTCCCGATGATCGTTCGCAATCGACGACGACGCGCGCGAAGCCCCTACCCCTTGCTTGCAATCCCGTCAACCATGTATATACTCCGACCTCGGATTAACCCGACATGGAGATCCAACATGGCGACCAAGAAGAAGGCAAAGAAGAAGGCTTCGAAAAAGAAGTAAGCGCTTTGCCTGATGGATCGGTGGTTGGCTGATCGAAAGACCACCAACCGCCGGTTCACCAAGAGACAAACTGTGCCCGCGCGAGCGGGCACAGTCATTTGTGGAGCCGGCACATGGACGCCGATTTGAAGAAGAAAGCCGCCGCGCTCGCGGCGCTCGAATACGTCGAGGACGGCATGCTGGTCGGTGTCGGCACCGGCTCCACCGTCAATCACTTCATCGCCGCGCTTGCGGGCCGGCGACATCGAATCGCCGGCGCCGTTTCCTCTTCCGAAGCGAGCACCCGACTGCTGCGCGCTGCGGGTATCGAGGTAATCGCGCTGAATGACGCCGGCGACCTGCCGCTTTACGTCGACGGCGCCGATGAGGCGACCCGACACCTGGCCCTGATCAAGGGTGGGGGCGGCGCGCTGACCCGCGAAAAGATCGTCGCCGCGGCCAGCCGGCGCTTTGTCTGCATCATCGATGACACCAAGCTCGTGCCTGTTTTAGG
>JANNTO010000171.1:0-2022 GCA_031403675.1 Gammaproteobacteria bacterium
GGCGCGACTGCGACGTCAACCTGCGCGGCAACGGCAAGCCGGAGTTCGACGCCTGGCGCTGGCACGACTACTGGGTGCCGGTGGAGGCGGTGATCGACTTCAAGCGCGACGTCTACCGGCAGGCGCTCACGGAGCTGCACCGGTTCCTCAACGCCGACCGGCGCCGTGCGCGCGAGGCGCGGATCGCGGGGGGCTGAAGGCCCGATAGCCGGCTGCTATCGGGCCGATGCGAACAAACGATTTGCCGGGCATCGCCGCGGGCCTTACCGTGCGCATTCCCGTATCAAAGGAGGCAATCATGCAACTCAATGGATCGAAGACCCACGAAAACCTGAAAGCCGCGTTCGCGGGCGAATCGCAGGCCAACCGCCGCTACCTCTACTTCGCGGCGAAGGCCGACGTCGAGGGCCAGAACGACGTTGCGGCGCTGTTCCGCTCGACCGCCGAGGGCGAGACCGGGCACGCGCACGGCCACCTGGAATACATGGAGCCGGTCGGCGACCCGGCCACCGGCAAGCCGATCGGCCGCACCAAGCTCAACCTCGCGGCTGCCGTCGCCGGCGAGACCCACGAGTACACCGACATGTACCCGGGCATGGCGAAGACGGCGCGCGCCGAGGGCTTCGCCGAAATCGCGGATTGGTTCGAGACCCTTGCCAAGGCGGAGCGCTCGCACGCCAACCGCTTCCAGAAGGCTCTTGATCAACTCGTCGAATAGACGGGTTGATCTGCACGCAGCTCGTGGAGTGATGGCACAGATCGCGCCCGACAGCCTCCTTTCCCTGGAGGCCTACGCCCGGGAGCGCAATGCCTACCGCTCCCGGGTGATCGCCCACAAGAAGCTGCGCACCGTGCACGTCGGCGGGCTCGTCACGCTGATTTTCGAGGACGAGCAGACGGTCCGCTACCAGGTGCAGGAGATGCTGCGCATCGAGCGCATCTTCGAGGAAGAGGGCATTCGCGGCGAACTGGAGGCCTACAACCCCCTGATCCCCGACGGCCGCAACTGGAAGGCGACCCTGCTGATCGAGTACCCGGAGCCGGAAGAGAGGCGCCGGCGCCTCGCCGAGCTGAAGGGCATCGAGGACCGCTGCTGGGTGCAGGTCGACGGCTGTGAGCGCGTGTATGCGATCGCCGACGAGGACCTCGAGCGCGAGAACGAGGAGAAGACCTCGGCGGTGCATTTCGTCCGCTTCGAACTCGACCAGGCCATGCGCGACGCACTCAAGCGCGGCGCCGCCTTGTCGATCGGCATCGATCATGCGCATTACGGGGCCGGCGCGCAGGTGGCGCCCGAAGTACGCCAGTCGCTGGCGGGCGACCTGGCTTGAGGCTGCTTTTTCCCCGCCTGCTCGCCTGCGTGCTCACCGGCGCGGCCTTCGCGGCCGCGGCGCAGAACACGAACCAGCTCTCGGTTCCAGGCGCCGACAGCCGCTACGACGAGGAACAGGAAAAGCTCAAGTGGAAGGAGGCCGAGGCCCGGCTGCCGCCGTATCCGAAAGACGCGGACCTGATCGAATTCCAGGTCAGTTCGGGCGCCTCGTTCCGTTTCTTCATCGATGCCGCCTCGCTCAGCGTCGCGGACGACGGCGTGGTGCGCTACACGCTGGTTGCGCGCAGCCCTTCCGGGATCGCCAACGTCAGCTTCGAGGGGATCCGCTGCGCCTCCAAATCGTACAAGGTGTACGCCCGGGGAACGGGCGGCGGCTGGTCGCGCCGGGAGGGCGAGTGGCAGGTGATCGAGGCGAGGACGGTCCAGCGCTGGCACAACGTGCTCTATTTCGAGTTTCTTTGCCCGCGTCACCGCCCGATCGAAACGGCCGCCGAAGGCGTGAACGCCCTGCGTAAAGGCGTCCATCCGGGGTTGGCCCTGCCCTTTCAGGGCATCAACCGCTAGCGCAGGACCCTCCTGCTAAAGCAGGACCAGGTTGTCTCTGTGTATGAGCTCGGGCGCATCGACATAGCCGAGGATGGCTTCGATCTCCGACGAGGGCTTGCGCATGATCTGGCGGGTTTCGGCCG
>JANNTO010000172.1:0-14733 GCA_031403675.1 Gammaproteobacteria bacterium
TGCAGGAACTGCGCTTCGTCGAACAAAACGCAACTTACCGCCTGTTGCCCATGCTCCCCGGCGATCTCCTCATAGAGATCTGAACCGGCAGCGAAATGCCGAGCCTCACTCGAGAGTCCAATTCGCGAATGAATCCGGCCGCCACCGCGCTGATCGAATTGCGCCGTGTAGACCAGTGTGCGCATGCCGCGCTCGCGGTAGTTGTGACTCGACTGCAGCAGCGCAGTCGATTTTCCCGCATTCATGGTCGAGTAGTAGAAGTAGAGTTTTGCCACTTTGCCCTGCCGGTGTCAGTGCAGCAGCTTGATCTCGCGCAGCCGCTCGCGCAGGTAATCATCCGCAAGGATCGGCTGCGGATTCCTGTTCGGGCGGTCAGGCGTGATGCAGCCCGGCAGCGTCGCAATCGGGAAATCGGAATTGAAGTGCAGGAAGAATGGCATCGAGTATCTGGGCCGGTTGACCCGCGCGTCGGTCGGATTCACGACCCGGTGGGTCGTCGACGGCAACACATGATTGGTCAGCCGCTGCAACATATCGCCGACATTGCAGACCAGCGTTCCGGGTGGCGGGTTGATCGGCAGCCAGCGCCCGCTGCGGTCGAACACTTCGAGACCGCCCTCCTCTGCGCCGAGCAGCAGCGTGATCACGTTGATGTCCTCGTGCGCACCGGCCCGCACTCCGGTCGCACCTTCCTCAAGCGGCGGATAGTGGATCACGCGCAGCACGCTGTTGCCTTCGCCGACCTGGTCGTCGAACCAGTGCTGCGGCAACTTGAGGTAGATTGCGATCGCCTCGAGCAGCTTGCGACCCATTGCGTCAAATGACTCCCAGAGGCCAAGCGCCGCGCGCTTGAAACCCGGGTCGTCGACCGGCCAGATGTTGTCGGGCATCGACGAGCGGTAGCGGTGGCCGAGCGGCAGTTCGCGGCCGATCTGCCAGAATTCCTTGAGATCGTAGTGGGCCGCGCCTTTGGCCGTCTCGACGCCAAAGGGCGTGAGTCCGCGCGCACCACCGATACCCGGGATGCGATAACGCAGTTTTTCCGCCTCCGGCAGCGCGAAGAACTGCTTGAAGCGGTTCAGGCAACCGTCGATCAGCACCTGGGGGAGTTCATGGTCGCTGACCACCGCAAAGCCATAGCGCTCGAAACTGCCGGCGAAATGCCCGACGAATGCCTGCGGGTCGCGTTTCGCGAGCTGGTAACTGACCGGAATGATCGAGTCGGGCATGCCCGCGCATTATGGCGCTGGTTTCACAGACGCTCCAGAGTCACGCATCATGGCGGCGATGACCGACCCCAACAGCTGGTTCATCGTCGTCAATCCCGTCAGCGGCGGCGGCCGGGCCGGGCGTTATCTGCCGCGCCTGCAGGCCGCACTCGACCGCATGCGGGTGCCGCACCGGTTCGCCACCAGCACCGCGTCCGGCGCTGCAACCGGGCTCATTGCGCAGGCGCTACGCGATGGGCACCGGCGCCTGCTGGCATTGGGCGGCGATGGCACATTCAATGAACTCCTGAATGGGCTGTACTCACAGACCGCAGTGCCGCCTGCGCAATGCCTGGTCGCGGTTACTGCATTGGGCACCGGCAATGACTGGGCACGGACCATGCAGGTGCCGGACCACCCGAGCCAGCTCGCTGTCCGGATGCTGCGCGGCCAAAGCCGCGCCACTGATCTCGGCATGGCCACCGATGCCAGCGGACGCCGCCTGGTGTTCCACACGATTGCGGGCGCCGGGCTCGACGCCGAAGTCATACGGCACACGCCGCGTGGCGGGCCGCGCGCCCTCGCCTACCTGATCGGCCTGATTCGAACGATCGCGCGCTATCGTGCACCGCGATTTGCAATCACCGTGGACGGACAGCGCCACTCCGGCCGGTACTGGCTGGTGCTCGCGGCCAACGGCCCGCGCTGCGGCGGTGGCATGCGACTCGCACCGGCTGCGGTGCCGGACGATGGCTGGCTGGACCTGGTCACCGTCGAGCCACTGTCGGTATCGGGGTGCATCGCGAGACTGCCGAAACTGTTCGACGGCAGGCTGGCCGGCGATCCTGCGTTCCGCGTGGTGCGTTGCCGGTCGGTAACAATCGAAGCCGATCCGCCTTGCAGCATGGAAGTGGATGGCCAGATATGCGGCACGACGCCCGTCACGCTCGGCCTGCTGCCCGGCGCCCTGCAGGCGCTCGATTGCCGCGACTCAGCGGAATGAGCCGAGGATCTTCGGGAGTTTCGTGGCGCCCGGACACAGGCGCTCGAATGGCACGCTGTTGAGCGCTGCATCGACGGTGTTGCTGCGCGCGTGGAAATCCCGGCGCTTCTGGTCGATGTAGATCAGGCCGGTGACGTATTCATTCCGCATTGCGCGTTCCTGCACATAGGCGGCCGCGCGGGCCCGATCGGTCGGATCGTATTCCGGGTCGAGCTTGCGCAGCACAATGCTGCTTCCATCGTGCATCGTGACCGGCAGCACCTCGCCAGGCTGGTAGCTGACGCTGATCTCGCGCTGCGGCGCGACATAGTCCGCGGCCACCGGCGCCTGCGAATGCTCGCGCACATAACCGTAACTCTTGGTCGATCCCTCGTGGTCATTGAATGTCACACAAGGCGACAGCACATCGATGATCGCAAATCCACGGTGCGAGAGTCCGGCCTTGATCAGCGGCACGAGCTGCTCCTTGTCGCCGGAGAAGCTGCGCGCGACAAACGACGCGCCGAGTGCCAGCGCCAGCAGTACCGGGTCGATCGGCTCCTGCTCGTTGGCCTCGCCTTTCTTGGACTTGGAGCCGAGGTCCGCCGATGCCGAGAACTGGCCCTTGGTCAGGCCATAGACGCCGTTGTTCTCGAGGATGTAGACCATGTCGACGTTGCGGCGAATCGCGTGCGCAAGCTGGCCAACGCCGATCGACAGCGAGTCGCCGTCGCCCGAGACGCCAATGTAGCGCAGGTTGCGGTTGGCGGCATTGGCGCCGGTCGCGATCGACGGCATGCGGCCATGCACCGAGTTGAAGCCATGCGCGCCCGCGACGAAATAGGCCGTGGTCTTCGACGAGCAGCCGATGCCGGAAAGCTTGACGACACTCTGCGGCGGCAGCGCGAGTTCATAGGCCGCCTGCACGATCGCGGCGGTCACCGAGTCGTGGCCGCAACCGGCGCACAGCGTGGACATGCTGCCTTCGTAGTTACGACGGTTAAGGCCCAGCTCATTGACCGGCAGGCTCGGGTTGGCCACCTTTGGCTTGGCGATAAAACTCATGCCGCAACTCCCTTGGCCAGCGCCGAATTGATACCGTCGACGATCCAGGACGCCGACATCGGCAGGCCGTTGTAGTGCAGGATCGAACGCAGCTTCTGCTTGTCCACCGCGGTTTCGAGCACCAGCAGCGAGCGCAACTGCGCATCGCGGTTCTGTTCGACGACGAAGAGGGTCTGGTGCGTGGCGAGGAATTCCTCGACTTCGGCACCAAACGGAAAGCCGCGCACGCGCAGGTAATCGATCGCGGTGCCCGACCGGCGCAGGGTCGCCAGCGCCTCGCGCACCGGTGCGTCACTGGAACCGAGACAGACGATGCCGGCCTTGGCGGAACGGCCGTCCGCGACCGCCTGCGGCACGAGTCGCGCTGCGGTCGCGAACTTGCGCGTCAGGCGATCCATGACGTCCTGGTATTCCGCGGAATCTTCGGTGTACACGCCGAAGCGGTTATGGCCGGAGCCGCGCGTGAAGTAGGCCGCCTTCGGACTGACGCCGGGCAGTGTCCGGTACGGTATGCCGTCGCCGTCCGGATCGAGATAGCGGTGAAACTTGCCGAGTCCCGCGACTTGTTCATCGGTCAGCATCTTGCCGCGGTCCGGACGATAGTTGTCATCCCACTTGAAATCCGGCGCCATCCAGTCATTCATGCCGATGTCGAGGTCGAGCAGCACGAACACCGGCGTCTGCAGGCGCTCGGCGAGGTCAAAGGCCTGGATCGCCATCTGGAAGCACTCTTCCGGCGAGTCCGGGAACAGCATCACGTGGCGGGTGTCGCCATGCGAGGCATAGGCGCAGGCCATCAGGTCGCATTGCTGGGTACGGGTCGGCATGCCGGTCGACGGCCCGACCCGCAGCACGTCGAAGATGACCGCGGGCACCTCGGCGTAATACGCAAGCCCGATGAATTCCTCCATCAGCGAGATACCGGGGCCGCTGGTCGGCGTGAACGCGCGCGCGCCATTCCACGAGGCCCCGATCACGATGCCGATCGCGGCGAGTTCATCCTCGGCCTGCACGATGATGTAATCGTTCCTGCCGGTCTCGGCATCGACGCGGTGCCGCCCGCAGAATGCGCGGAACGCATCCATCAGCGACGTGGACGGCGTGATCGGATACCAGGCGCCAACCGTCGCGCCGGCGTACAGACAGCCAAGCGCGGCCGCGGTATTGCCGTCGATCATCACGTGGCCGGCAGTCGAATTCATGCGCTCGATGCGCGTCGCGAGCGGGCATTCGAAATGCTCCCTGGCATAGCGATAGCCGATCTCGATCGCTTTCATGTTCGATTCGACCAGCGCCGGCTTCTTCGCAAAGGTCTCGGCCAGCAGCGTACGTATGACTTCCAGATCCAGGTCGATGAGTGCCGCGAGTGCGCCGGCGTACATGATGTTCTTCATCAGCGTGCGGGCGCGCGCACTTTCGAAATTCGCATTGCAGAGTTCGGCGAATGGAACGCCGAAGGTCTTGAGGTCAGCGCGCGACAGCAGCGTGCTGCTCGGCCAGGTCGAGTCGTAGAGCAGGCACCCGCCCGGACTGACCTCGCGCACGTCGGGCGCATAGGTCTCGGCATTCATGGCCACCATGATGTCGACATGCCCCGATCGCGCCCGCCAGCCATCGCGTGTCACGCGGATCTCGTACCAGGTTGGCAGGCCCTGGATGTTCGACGGGAAAAAGTTCTTGCCGACCACCGGCACGCCCATCCGGAAGATCGCTTTCATGACCAGCGAGTTCGCGCTGGCCGATCCCGAACCGTTGACGTTCGCGAACTTGACCGTGAAATCGTTTACGCGCGGCGAAGCGCTGGCTCGCTCTGGCATCGGGCCTCATCCTCGGCATAGGGAATCTTGATCCAGGATTTCTGCATTTCCCAGGCATCGGTCGGGCAGCGTTCCGCGCACAGGCCGCAATGGACGCACAGGTCCTCGTCCTTGATCATTACGCGACTGGTCTGCTTCAGGGCCTCGGAGACGAACAGCGGCTGGTCCGGGTTCTGGCGCGGCGCCTTCAAGCGCGTCACGACATCCTGCTCCTCGCCATTTGCCGTGATCGTCAGGCAGTCGGTCGGGCAGATGTCGATGCAGGCATCGCATTCGATGCAGAGACCGGCGTGAAACACGGTCTGGATATCGCAATTCAGGCAGCGCGAGACTTCTTCCGCCGCCCGTGCGGCATCGAAACCGAGCTCGACCTCGATATTGAGGCGCTTGAAGCGGTCCTTCAGGCTGACATGCGGCATCAGCCTGCGCGCCGCCGCGTCGTAATCGTTCTTGTACGACCACTCGTGCATGCCGATCTTGCGGCTCTGCAGATTGACGCCGCGCGGCATGCGCTCGGCGAGCGCCGTCCCGACACAGTGCTTGTGGATCGAAATCGCGGCCTGGTGACCGTGCTCGACCGCCCAGATGATGTTCCTGGGGCCGAACGCAGCGTCGCCGCCGAAAAATACGCCGGGGCGCGTCGACTGGAACGTGGCCTGGTCGATCTTCGGCACATCCCACTGGTCGAATTCGATGCCGAGGTCGCGCTCGATCCAGGGGAAGGCGTTCTCCTGACCGATGGCGAGGATCACGTCGTCGCAGGGAATGAACACTTCCTCGACCACGCGCTGGTCCTTGATGTCCGCGCCATCCATCACGTAGTCGATGCGCTCGAAGGTCATGCCTTTGAGTTTCCCGCTTTCCACGACGAATGCCTTTGGCGCGTGATTGACGATGATCTCGACATTTTCCTCCTCGGCATCCTCGAGTTCCCATTTGGAGGCCTTGAAGAAGCCGCGGGGCTTGCGCGCCATCACCTTCACGCTCTTGGCGCCGAGCCTGAGCGACGTGCGGCAACAGTCCATCGCGGTGTTGCCGACCCCGATGATCAGCACGCGTTCCCCGATCCGGTCGACGTGTTCGAACGCCACAGATTCGAGCCAGGCGATGCCGATGTGGATGCGATCCGTGGCGGCGCGTCCCGGCAAATTCAGTTCCTTGCCCTTGGGCGCACCGGTGCCAACGAACACGGCGTCGAACCCGCCCTGGTCGAGGAGCTTGTGCATGCTCGCCACCGGTGAACCGAGCCGCAGGTCGGCACCCATGCCGATCACGTAACCGATTTCCTCGTCGAGCACCTGGGCCGGCAGCCGGAACGAGGGAATGTTGGTGCGCATCAGGCCGCCGGCAATCGCGTACTGCTCGAAGATCACGACTTCGTAACCGAGTGGCAGCAGGTCGTTCGCTACCGTCAGCGTCGCCGGGCCGGCACCAATGCAGGCAACCTTCCTGCCGTTCCTCGCTGCGGGCGCCTTTGGAAGCCGCGGCCTGATGTCGTCACGCAGATCCGCGGCAACGCGCTTCGACCGGCAGATGGCGACCGGTTTTTCCTCGACCCGGCCGCGCCGGCAGGCCGGTTCGCAAGGCCGATCGCAGACCCGACCCAGGATGCCGGGGAACACGTTCGATTCGCGATTGACCATGTAGGCATCGGTGTAGCGGCCCTGCGCGATCAATCGCAGGTATTCCGGCACGTCGGTATGCGCCGGGCAGGCCCACTGGCAATCCACCACCTTGTGGTAGTAATCGGGATTGCTGGTGTCGGTCGGTTGCATGGCCTTTCAGTATAGCGGTCGGTCGACCAGCGCTGCGATGCGCGTGGCGGTCTCCAACGCCCGCAACCCGTCCTCGCCGGAGACGACCGCAGCGCTGCCCCGCTCGATCGCATCGAGGAACGCCTCGATTTCCGCCAGCAGCGCGTCGCCCGGGTCAAAGCTGCGCTCCTCGACCGCGACTGCGGGCATCACGCCCTCCTGGATGACCGCTGGCTTGCGCACCACCGTCAGCAGCTTCTGCTGGAGATCGATGGACAGGTAGGCATCGGTCTGGAACACGCGCAGCTTGCGTTCCGATTTCATGCTGATGCGGCTGGCGGTGACGTCGGCCACGCAGCCGTTCTCGAAGCGGATCCGCGCATTCGCAATGTCGATCTCGTCGGTGAACACCGGCGCGCCGACCGCATCGATCGAGGCGATCGGCGAGCGCACGATGTGCTCGATCAGGTCGATGTCATGGATCATCAGGTCGAGCACCACGCTGACATCAGTGCCGCGTGCCTTGAAGGGAGCCAGTCGATTCGACACGATGAAGCGCGGATTCGCCAGTTCTCCGGCGACCGCCACGATGACCGGATTGAAACGCTCCAGGTGACCGACCTGCAGCACGCGGCCGCGGACCGCCGCCAGTGCGACCAGCTCGCGCGCCTCCTCCACCGTCGTTGTGATCGGCTTCTCGACCAGCACATGGGCGCCCGACTCGAGAAAATCGCGCGTCACCGTGTGATGCGACGAGGTCGGCGTCGCGATGCTGACGGCGTCCACGCGCCCGAGCAGTTCGCGATGATCGGCATGCACCGCGACGCCCAGTTCGGCAGCGATGCGCTCCCGTGCCGCGGCGGATGGATCGGCAACGCCGACGAACTCGCAGCGCGCGAGTCCCGCATATTTCTGGGCATGGAAGCGGCCGAGATAGCCGGCGCCGACGACGGCGCAGCGCAGTCGCGTCATTTCGGCGCCAGTATAACCGTGCGCCCGCTGCGCTTGCCGCCTTGCTGCGACCGGGGCAGACTGGATCGGATGGCACTACGCAATCCGTTCGACCGCTGGTTCGCCAGGCTGTCGCCGTTCTGGCGACGGGAGCTTGGCTTCGTCGCCCTGCTGCTCGGCTTCGGGTTGTTGCTGATGCCGTTTCTCATCTATCTGGCCGGCGTGCTGACGCTCGGGCCTTACGAGGGCGGGCTGCTGGCCTTCCTTGGCGCGTTGCTGGCCGCCTTCTTCACCGCAAAACCATCCGCCTGGCTGCTGATCGCCGGGCCTTACCTGCTGTTCACAATCGTCAGGCTGCTGACGCGGCCGCTACGACGCCGCGCCTGACCGGCATCATTGCTCTGCAGCGCGCTGTTTCGCGCTGGCGTCGCGCGCGGCGCGGAACTCGTTGCCCTCGTACCATTCCGGCCAGGTGTTCGCGTTGGCGACCCGGGCGCCGACCTCGAACAGCAACCGCAGGTCTTCGACTGACCCACTGACGTCCCAGGTCTCCTGGTATTCGTCGCTCGGCTTGTGGTATCGCGTCGCGTAATACTCGTCGTAACGCGCAAGCCCGGTCTCAGCCGGCTGATCCCGCAACTGCGTTCCGGACTTGATGTAGAGCGCCGGCACACCCATCTTCGCGAAATTGAAGTGGTAGGAGCGATAGAAATACCCGGCTTCGCTGCGCCGGTCGGGTGCCAGTGTTCGACCCTGGGACTTCGCTGCCGCGGCGAGCAGGTCTTCGAGCTGGGACGCACCGAAACCGATGACTTCGAGGTCCTTGGCCCGACCGAGCGGAACCAGCGCGTCGATGTTGATCACGGCCGCGGTCTTCGCGAGCGGCACCAGCGGATGCGCAGCGTAATACTCGGAGCCGATCAGCCCCGATTCCTCCGCGGTGACGGCGATGAACAGGATCGAACGCGAGGGCCCCGGCAGCAGGTCGCGAAAACCCTTGGCAATGGTCAGGATCGCGGCGACGCCGGTGGCATTGTCCACGGCGCCATTGAAGATGCGATCGTCGCCGGCGGCTTCGGACATGCCGAGGTGGTCCCAATGCGCGACGTAGATGACGTACTCGTCCGGGCGATCCTTGCCGCGCATCACGGCAGCCAGGTTGGGTGATCTGGTGCGGCGGATCTGGTTCTTTACGCCGCCATTCACCAGAACGCCGAGCGGCACCGGCCGGAATCCACGCTTGACTGCCGCGGCCTCCAGCGCCGTGAGGTCCTGTCCGGCCATTTCCATCAATTGCCGTGCGCGGTCCTTGGTGACCCAGCCTTCGAGTGCGGTCCGGCCCGCATTGCCGTCTGCTGCATCCAGATGGAACTGCGAACCGGTCCAGCCGTTCCTGACCACGGCCCAGTCATACGCCGCAGGTGCCGTGTCGTGAATGATGATCGCAGCCTGCGCACCCTGGCGCGCCGCTTCCTCGAACTTGTAGGTCCAGCGTCCGTGGTAGGTCATCGCCCGGCCATGAAACAGATCCGCCTCGCCGGTGACGAAGCCCGGATCGTTGACCAGGATGAGCGCCGTCTTGCCGCGCATGTCGATGCCGGCGTAGTCATTCCACCCGTATTCCGGCGCGACGATGCCGTAGCCGACGAACACCACTTCGCTTTCCGCGACCGAAGATTCGGGGCGGACCCGGCGCGTGCCAAGCACCATGTCGTCGCCGAATGCGAGCGTCATGCCGCCAGCGCCCTTGTGGAATGAAAGCTTTGCTTCGGTCGCGGTGATTTCGACCAGCCCGACGTCCTGGCGAAAGCTGCCGCCATCGACCGGTTGCAGGCCGAGTTCGAGGAATTGCTCTTCGAGGTACTCGACCGTGCCCTGCTCGCCCTTGCTTGCGGGCTCACGGCCCTCCAGTTCGTCGGCCGCGAGACCCGCGATCAGCGCCCGGTAGCTGGACTCGTTGACGGCACCCGCGGCCTTCTTGATCGCCTTGTCGGAAGCGCCAAAGGCGCCGAGCGTCAATGCGACGGCACAGGCCGCGAACACCAGCCGCGCCGGGATGTCGAATTGCATCGTGCGATCCTCTTGTCTTGTCTCAGGGCCAGTAATACCAGCCGACCAAGGCCATTGCGAGCCACATCGCCCCCTGGGCCAGCCAGCGCCAGGCGCGTGCGCGCTGCAGTCCGATGAATGCGGCAGCGGCCAGCGCAGCGAGCCCGGCAAACAGGCCCGCGGCGGCCAGCAGACCCGGGGTTTCGCGGCCGATCACCGGTTGACCACCGGCCGTCACCACGAATATGACAACCACCATAGCCAGCACCAGGGCAATGGATGCCGCGGAGCCCAGCACAACACCGGTCAGGAAGCCCAAGGGGCCCATTGGCACGACTCCTGGCCGGACGTGACGCCGGTACTTGATACCGTGGCCTTGCGCCCATAGCCTGTCATTTCGGGTGCAGCCCATTAACGGCCGCGCGGAGCAGTTTAGCAGTCCATGACTACGTGGTTCAGAGCACTCACCCCGCCCCGGCTGCGCCTCGTGATCGCGCTGTTGGCTGCTGCCTGCATCGTGGTGCTCGCGGGTTCCGGCGCGAGCCGGGCGCCGCTCGCCCCGGCGCTTGCTTCTTCCGGGGAACTGGTCGCCAGCGAACGCCATCGGCGCGTGATGCGCCTGGTGTCCGAAGTCGTCGAACGACAGCATTACCGGCAGGCGGCCCTCGACGACGAGATGTCCGCGCAGATCTTTGAGCGCTACCTGGAAGCGCTCGACGGTAGCCGCAGTTACCTGCTCGCCAGTGACATCGTCGAATTCGAGCCATTGCGCTTCCAGCTCGACGATGCGATTGCGAAAGCGGATGCCGGACCCGCGTTCCAGATCTTCTCACGCTACCAGGAGCGCAATCGCGAAGTACTGCGGCACGCGATCGCACTGCTCGCGATCGAACCCGACTTCACGCAGGACGAGTCGTTCCGGTTCGACCGCACCGACGTGGGCTGGCCGGCCACGGCGGCGGAGTTGCAGGAACTGTGGCGCCAGCGCGTGAAGAACGACGCTCTGTCGCTGCTGCTCGCCGGCAAGACCTGGCCCGAAGCGCGCGAGGTCCTGCGCAAGCGCTACGAGCGCGTGGCCAAGCGCATTGAGCAGATTACGGCGGACGACGTGTTCGAGACATTCATGAACGCCTATTCGCACGTCTACGATCCGCATTCGAACTACCTGTCGCCGCGCAATTCCGAGGAATACAACATCGCGATGAGCCTGTCCTATGAGGGCATTGGCGCCTCATTGCAGCTGGTCGACGATCACGTGACGATCATGAATGTCCTGCCGGGCGGATCTGCGGCCGCCTCCACCGAAATCAAGGTCGGCGACCGCATCACCGCGGTTGGCCAAGGTGACTCCGGACCGCTGACCGACGTGGTCGGCTGGCGGCTCGATGATGTCGTGCAATTGATCCGCGGCCCGCTGAATACCGTGGTGCGGCTGCAGATCCTCGGCAGTGGCGCGAGTCCCGGCTCAGCCGAATCATTGCTGGCACTGAAGCGCGCCAAGATCACGCTCGAATCCCAGGCGGCCCAGAAGGAAGTCCACAAACTGCAGCGCGGCGACCAGGACCTCCGGGTCGGGGTCATCTCGGTGCCGAGCTTTTACCAGGATTTTCAGGCACGGGTCGCCGGTGATGCGGACTTCCGCAGTACCACTCGTGACGTGCGGCGCCTGATCGAGGAGCTGCGCGCGGAAGGCATCGACTCGCTGGTGATCGATTTGCGCGACAACGGCGGTGGCCACCTGTCGGAAGCAACCAGCCTGGTCGGCCTGTTCGTCGAGCGCGGACCGGTGGTCCAGCTGCGCGAGACCGGTGGCCGCATCGAGGTGCTGGATGATCCCGAGCCCGGCGTTGCCTGGCAGGGGCCGCTGGTCGTGCTGGTCAATCGCCAGAGCGCTTCGGCCTCCGAGATCTTTGCGGGCGCGATCCAGGACTACCACCGCGGTCTGGTGGTCGGTCAGCAGACCTATGGCAAGGGCTCGGTACAAAATCTTTATCCGCTCGATCGCTATGCACTCGGCCCGAAAGCCGGTTTCGGCCAACTGACCGTGACGATCGGCAAGTACTACCGCGTCACCGGTGACAGTACCCAGCATCGTGGCGTTGAACCCGACATCACGCTGCCTTCGCTGGTGGACACGGACGAAGTCGGCGAGAGCACCCGCGACAGCGCCCTGCCCTGGGATCGCATTAGTGCCGCGCGCTTCACGCCCGAAGCAGCCGAAGTGCCGGGCGTGACGCTGCTGGCGCGCGAGCATGAGCAGCGCATCGCCACAAACCCGGACTTCCTGGCCTTGCTTGGCGACGTGGAAGCGCTCGAGCAGTTGCGCAGCCAGCATCAGGTTTCGTTGAACCTCAGCACGCGCCGCGCCGAACGCGATGCCCTCGATGCAGAACGACTGACGCGCGAAAATGCACGCCGAGTGGCGCGCGCACTGCCCCCGCTCCCCGATGTCGCTGCACTCGACAGCTCTGAAGCGCCCGACGCGGTGCTCGACGAGGCCGTCGAGATTGCGGCCGATGCCGCAAGACTGCCGCAGCCACAGGATCCCGCCCAGCTCAGCTGACCGAGACCGGCCGATTTTCTTTTTATCGCGTAAATTCAATGGGTTATGTCCAGAATCACTTTTTAGTGTTATACTTGACTACAACACTAAGGGACCGTAACATAGCGCCACCTGATCGCCTGGAGCCCGACCGTGAACCGCAACGAATCCCGAATCGCGACTGAAAACACAGCCCCCGCCCACTTCTGGTTCGCAGCGCTATTGGTCGTCGCCGGGCTGCTACTGGTCGCCTGCAACAGCGCCAATGGCGACAGCGCCGGCAAAGACGGCGAAAAGGGCAAGGACGAGGTACCGGCCGTGCCGGTCGAAGTCGCAGCCACGCAGCGCGCCGAAATGGCCGCCATCTACAGCGGTACCGCACCGGTCGAGTCCGAGCGCAAAGCGTTTGTGATGCCGAAGGTGAAGGGCGAGATCCGCCAAGTGCTGGCCGACGAAGGCCAGCGCGTGCGCGAGGGCCAGACGCTCGCGCGTCTGGATGGCGACCAACTGCGGCTCGAAGTCGCGTTCACCGAAGCGACCATGCGCAAGCTCGAGCGCGACTATGCGCGCAATACCGAGCTACAGCAGAAGGGCCTGATCAGCGCGGTCTCGATCGATAACCTGAAATACGAACTCGAGGCCGCCAAGGCTTCCTGGGATCTCGCGCGGCTGCAGCTGTCCTACTGCGACATCCGTTCCCCGATCAGTGGCACCGTCACGCAGCGTCTCGACGTGGTCAAGGTCGGCAATACGGTGACGCCGGTCGGCGGCGTCATCGAAAGCGCCGACAGCTCGCTGTTCGTGGTGGAGGATCTCGACTCGCTGATCCTGCGGGTCAATGTGCCGGAGCGTGAGCTGACCAAGCTCTTGGTCGGCCAGGTTGCGGAACTCAGCTTCGATGCCGTTCCGGGTCGCACTTTTGCCGGCAAGATTTCCCTGATCAGTCCCTATGTCGATGCGGCGACCGCGACCTTCGGCGTGCGCATCCGCGTCACTGAAACGCATGGCTTGCTGCGTCCCGGCATGTTCGCGCGTGTCGCGATCGTCTATGAGAGAAAAACCCATGCCCTGCAGATTCCGCGCACGGCGCTGCTGGACGGCGATGGGCCGCCCAAGGTGTTCGTGGTGCAGGATGGCAAGGCGGTGGAGCGCGCGGTGCAGCTTGGCCTCAGCAATGGCGCCTGGATCGAGATCACCCAGGGCCTCAAAGACGGCGAGCAGGTCGTCGTCGTAGGCCAGGGCGCGGTCAAGCCGGGCGCGGCGGTCCGCATCGTCAATACACCAGCACGACCGGCGGCGCGCGCGGTGCCCGCCGTCGCAGCCGGCTGAAGAGCGGCAGCACGCAGATGCAGATCGTCGAGTTTGCCACGCGTCGGCGCGTGACCATCCTGATGGTAACCGTCGCGGTGGTTCTGTTCGGATTCGTTTCGCTGACCCGCCTGAAGCTGAATCTGCTGCCAGATCTTTCGTACCCGACCCTGACCGTACGAACCGACCTGCCGGGCGCCGCACCACTCGAACTGGAAACGCTGATCACACGCCCGATCGAGGAAGCGGTCGGCATCATCAGAAACGTGCGTTCGGTGCGCTCGGTATCACGTGCCGGTCAGGCGGACGTGATCCTCGAGTTCGCGTGGGGCACGGACATGGATCTCGCGGGCATCGACGTGCGCGAGAAAATCGACTTGTTGCAGCTGCCGATCGAGGCCAGTCGCCCGATCCTGCTGCGCTTCGATCCGTCGACCGAGCCGGTGATGCGCTATGCCTTTGTCGATACCAGCGAATTTGCGCAGGGCGCGCCGCACGAATCCGGCGGTGTCGAGCGCCTGAAAGACATGCGCCGCTTTGCCGACGACCGCCTGAAGCCGGATCTCGAGTCGGTCGACGGCTCGGCCGCGGTCAAGATCAGCGGCGGTTACGAAGACGAGATCCAGATTTTCGTGGACCAGGGCAAGCTCGCACAGCTCAACCTTTCGATCGAGATGATCGCCCAGCGACTGCGCGAGGAGAACGTCAATCTTTCCGGCGGCCGGCTCGAGCAGGGCACGCAGCGCTTCCTGGTGCGCACGCTGAACGAGTTCAGCTCGGTACAGGAAATGGCCGACTCGATCGTCACCAATGTCGAGGACCAGCCGGTTTATCTGCGTGACGTTGCCAGTGTCACCAGCGGCTACAAGGATCGCGAGGCGATCACGCGGGTGGACGGCCGCGAGTCGGTCGAACTCGCCGTCTACAAGGAAGGCGACGCCAATACCGTGCAGCTGGCAGCCGGCATCCGCACGCGCATCGAGGAACTCGGCAAGTCGCTGCCGCCCGGCAGCGAACTGGTATTGGTTTACGACCAGTCGAAATTCATTTCGTCTGC